>CAZTTI010000024.1:0-4837 GCA_964615925.1 uncultured Solibacteraceae bacterium | reverse complement strand
TTGCTACAATGGCGGTTCCCGTCAAGATGAAGAAGTTTGACCAGACCAGTCCCGCGGCGAAGGAAAACCGTCTCCGGCAGATTCTTCGCGAAATCGGCTCGTGCATCGTCGCGTTCAGCGGGGGTGCCGACAGCGCGTTTCTCGCTATGGTGGCGCACGAGGAACTCGGCAGCCGCGCGCTTGCGGTCACGGCCGAGAGCCCCAGCTACCCGAAGTACCAGCGCGACATCGCCCTCGACGTCGTCACACGCTTCGGAATCCGGCACGAGTTCATCCGGTCCGACGAGATCGACGATCCGAATTACGCCCAGAACCCGGTCAATCGTTGTTACTTCTGCAAACAGGAGTTGTACACGAAACTCGGGGCCCTGGCCCGGGACCGCCGGATTCAATGGGTCATCGACGGAAACAATGCCGACGACACCGGCGACTACCGTCCCGGGATCGAGGCTGGGCGGGAGCTTTCGATCCGGAGCCCGCTGATCGAGGCCGGCCTCACAAAGGCGGAGATCCGGGGCCTGTCGAGAGCCCGCGGGCTTCCCACCTGGGATCTCCCGGCGTCGGCGTGCCTGTCCTCGCGAGTCCCGTATGGAGAGCCCGTGACCCCGGAAAAGCTGCGAATGATCGACGAAGCGGAATCGGTTCTGCGCGAACTCGGGTTCCGGCAGAGCCGCGTCCGGCATCACGGCGAAGTGGCCCGGATCGAGATCTCCCGCGACGAGTTGCCGCGGGCGCTCTCGATGGAGATGTTCGAGACTTTGTCCAGTCGATTCAAGGAGATCGGGTTCCGGTTCGTGGCTGTCGACGTCGACGGATACCGCCCCGGCGCGCTCAACGAAACCCTGCGCCAGATCGCTTCCACGCCATCGGAAGGGCCTTTCCCCACATCATGAACATCCTCGTCGTCGGCTCCGGGGGCCGGGAGCACGCGCTCGTCGATCGGCTGGGGCGTAGCCCGAAAGCCTCCCGTGTCTTTGCGGCCCCGGGAAACGGCGGGACACGCGAGCTGGCCCGGCCGGTCGCGATCCAGGCCGACGACATCGTTGGGCTTCGGGAATTCGCGGAATCAAATTCCATCGACCTGACCGTCGTGGGGCCTGAGGTCCCTCTGACCCGGGGCATCGTCGACGAGTTCCGGAAACTGGGACTCGCGGCGATCGGGCCTCTCGCCGCCCATGCGCGGCTCGAGGGCAGCAAGGCGTTCACCAAGCGACTGTGTTCCGAGCACGGGCTGCCCACAGCGGCGTACGTGGTCTGTACCTCGTCGGCCGAAGCGTATCGAGCCCTGGAATCTTCGGAGTATCCCGTCGTCATCAAGGCGGACGGACTCGCCGCCGGAAAGGGTGTCGTGATCGCTCAAACACCTGGGGAAGCGAAGGCCGCCGTCCACGACGCCATGGAGATGTCCGTCTTCGGCGAAGCCGGCAACTCCATCGTGATCGAGGAATTCCTGGTGGGCGAGGAGGCTTCCTTTCACATCTTCGCCGATGGGACCGCCTTCCGTCAGATGGTCCCCTCCCAGGATCATAAGCGCCGCGACGACGGCGATGAAGGACCGAACACGGGAGGGATGGGGGCGTATTCGGCCGACACCATCCTCTCGCCTGACGACACCGTCCTGGTCCTGGACCGGTTGATCCGGCCGACGCTCGGAGCCATCGGCGGATATACGGGCATCTTGTATGCGGGATTGATGATGACGGCCGATGGTCCGAAGCTGGTCGAGTACAACGTCCGCTTCGGCGACCCGGAAACTCAGGTCATCCTTCCGCGTCTCCGCACTGACCTCCTCGAGGTCTTCCTTGCCATGAGGGACCATCGCCTCGGGGATCTCGAACTCGTCTGGCGTCCGGGCGCGTCGGCCACGGTCGTTCTCGTCGCTGACGGGTATCCGGGGAAGGTGGAAAGCGGGAAGAAGATCCGTGGACTGGAGGAAGCGTCACGGCTGGATGACGTCACGGTCTTCCATGCCGGAACCCGGTGGGAGGACGGTAACGTCTACACGGCCGGCGGCCGCGTCCTCAACGTGACCGCTGTCGGCGACTACCTATCCGAAGCGTTGGAGAAAGCCTACGCCGCAGCGGAGGTGGTAGACTTCGACGGCAAAGCGTACCGTCGGGATATCGGAAGGAAAGGACTGAAGAGAACATGAGTTCGCCCGTAGTCGGGATTCTGATGGGAAGCGATTCGGACCTGCCCGTCATGGAAGAAGCCCTCAAGACCCTCGAGAAGTTCGGTGTCCCTGCGGAAATTGAGGTGGCCAGTGCCCACCGCTCTCCGGAGCGGGCATCCGAATATGCCCGCACCGCTCGAGATCGTGGGCTGAAGGTCATCATCTGTGGTGCGGGAGCCGCGGCGCACCTGGCGGGCGTGATCGCCGCCGAAACGACGCTCCCCGTGATCGGCGTCCCGATCGACAGCTCGCCGCTCAAGGGGTTCGATTCGCTCCTGGCGACCGTTCAGATGCCCCCGGGGATTCCGGTCGCGACGATGGCGGTGGGAAAGTCCGGGGCGATCAACGCCGCGCTCTTCGCGATCCAGATCCTCTCGACGGGCGACGCCGGCCTGGTCGAGAAGATGGCCGCGCACAAGAAGAAACTCGCCGAAGGCGTCCGCGAGAAAAACGCCCGGCTCCAGGCGAAGCTCGCGGCGCGATAGCTCCACCCGATGGCACCCGCTCCCGCAAAATCCTCCGAGGGCACGTTCCATATCGCCAGCTTCGGCTGCCGCGCGTCGCAGTCCGAAGGCGCCACGATCGAAGAAGAACTCGGCCTTTCAGGAGCCGCGCCGGTGGATTCTCCCTATGGCGCCGACGTGCTCGTCGTCAACTCGTGCACGGTGACCGAACAAGCCGACCGCGATGTTCGACGGCTGATCCGCAAGGTCTCCCGGCGCAGTCCGGCGACACGCATCATCGTCACCGGGTGTTACGCTCAGCGACGCCCTGAAGAACTGGCGTCGATGCCCGGGGTTGGTCGTGTCGTGGGGAACTCCCACAAGTCGCGTGTGGGCGCGCTCGTCCTCGACTGGCTCGAGAACGATTTGCAGAATCCGGCGTCCGGCCGCGCCGAGGTCTTCTGCAGCGACATCTTCGAGGAGAAGGCCCTTCCGGGCCCCGTTGTCCAAGGAAGCGCGGGGCGGACCCGGGCCACGGTCAAGGTCCAGGACGGGTGCAACGCCAACTGTTCGTTCTGCATCATCCCCAGTGTGCGCGGGCGCAGCCGGAGCCTCGAGCCCGAAGCGGTGATCGGCCATGTGCGCGACCTGGTCGATCGTGGGTTCCCCGAGATCGTGTTCTCCGGGATCCATCTCGGCTCGTACGGACGCGATCTTGTGGAAACGACTTCGTTGGCCGGTCTGATTCGGGTTGTGCTCGATCAGGCTCCCGAACTCGAAAAGCTCCGGTTGAGTTCGATCGAACCGCTCGAGGTCAGCGAGGAGATCATCCATCTGGTCGCAACCGAGCGCCGAATCGCGAAGCACTTCCACATCCCGATGCAGAGCGGGAGCACCCGCGTGCTTCGGGCGATGAGACGCCCGTACACGGGGGAGTATTATTCGGATCTGCTCTCCCGGGTCCACGATGGAATTCCGGATGCTTCGATCGGTGCAGACGTCATGGTCGGTTTTCCGGGAGAAACCGACGAGGAGTTTCTCGAGACGCATCGGCGGATCGAGGCGTCTCCTCTAACCTATTTGCACGTCTTTCCGTATTCGCCCAGACCGGGGACGCCGGCTGCGGAGATGGAGCCCGTACCGGACCACGTTGCTCGCTTTCGAGGCCGGCAGTTGCGGGAACTCATCGCGGGGAAGAATTTGGACTTTCGCGCCGCGTTCGTGGGACGGAAGCTCGACGCCCTCATTCTGGACGACCCGCCCGCCGAGGGATGGCGTGCGGGTCTCAGTGACAACTTCGTGAAGATCTGGGTTCCCGGGAACCTCGAACCGGGCCGGTGGCACCGGGTTCACGTGACCGGCGTCGAGGGCGAAGGCGTACTCGCGACCGCCTAGTGCTCAGCCGCGACCGCCACCGCGGCCACCTCGTCCACCGCCCGCAGGAGCCTCCGGCATGTTCGCGGTGCCACCGACCTCGAGCGCCAGGAAATGGGTCCGCGTCGCGAACCCGACGTACTGTGTGCCGTCCACCGTATAGGTGATCGGGGGAGCCCCGCCCGGGAGGTTGAATGGCAGCGCCAGAAGTTCCTCCCCCGTAGCTGCCTCGTAGGCGTAGAAGGAAGTACCCGCCACCTGCAACACGAGGTTCGAGGCGGTCGTCATCGTGCCTCCGCCGATCGCGGCGCCCCGACCCGGCTGCACCCATACGATGTCGTTCGTCCGGGGATCGCGTGCCTGCAACCCGCCGCGGCCCACGTTGTCCGGGCCCCAGATCGGCATCGGGGTCACCCGGTTCTCGCCGCCCCGGCCCAGGCCATGGGCGCCGCCGCCCGCGTTGGGGTCGGGTTCCGCGGCCGCAGTGAAGGTGTAGCTTCCGGCGCTATAGGGCAGGTAGACCAGACCGGTATCCGGGTTGTAGGACATCGGCGCCCAGTTGTGCGCGCCGCCACCACCCGGATAGATCACCACCGAGATCGTCTGGTCGTAGTAAGCGTCCGGATTGATGATGGGCTTGCCGTTGTTCGCCTCATCGAAACCCGTCACCCAGTTCACCGGAACGAACGGTTCGGCCGAGATGAACTCGCCGTTCGTGCGGTCGAGGACGTAGAACACGCCGTTCTTCGGAGCCTGCATGACGACCTGCCGCGTCCGGCCTTCGATTTCGATATCAGCCATGATGAGGCCGCCCACGGAATCGAAGTCCCAACTATCGGTGGGGACC
>CAZTTI010000023.1:0-5806 GCA_964615925.1 uncultured Solibacteraceae bacterium | reverse complement strand
GAGTCCGAGGTCCGGTTGGAGGGTTCACACCCGGTGCTTTTCATCGAGCCGCGGGGCCACGGCGTCGAGGCGTTCCATGGCGGGGACCAGGTGGGAGAGGGCGTCCTCGGGTTCGTCGACTACCGGTTCGGCGGCGAGGCGGCCGAGGCGACGGCGACGGAAGGTCAGGAAGATGTCGCTTACGAACTCGAGTCCATGGCCACGACGTTGTGGCCGAGGGCGCTCCCTGGCGAGAACGAGACCTACGGCGGAGCTTTCGATTACGAGTCGTGGACGTTGAGCGTCGGTGGGGAAGGGCGGGAATTCACGCTCGGAACCGTCGGGTCGATGTTTCGGGGCGTTGTCGGGGGACCCAACATGGCGCGCCCGCCGTGGGGCTGGTTCGACGTGGACGAGACCGACCGGCGTCAGGGGGAGTGGTTCCTGACGCCGGCCGAAACCGTGAAGCGGCACTTCGATCTCGGGGACGACTTCTCGACGAGCTACGTCCACCACCCGGTTTTCGGGGTGTATCGGGACTAGTCACCCATCCTCATCCGGCCGGCACGAGCCGCACGATCCGGGAACCGGCACGGTTTTCGAGCAGCAGCAGGATTGTGCCGTCCGTCGCAGTCTCGATGTCCCGGATCCGCCCGAAGCCGCTCAGGAGAACTTCCCTGTGCATGACGGCATCGCCGTCCACGGCCATTCGATAGAGCTCGGTGGCCTTCAGCGTGCCGACGATCATATCGCCCTGCCATTCGGGAAACGCCCCGCCATCGTAGAATACGAAGCTGGAGACCGCCGGTGAAGGCGTCAGGTCCACGACGGGCTGGACGATGTCTTCGACGCCGAATTCGATTCCCAGGTCTTTTCCGTATTCGACCGGCGTCCCGTCGTAGTCCATCCCCTTGGAATAGAGGGGCCACCCGTAGTTGCCGCCCGGCACGAGTAGATTGACCTCGTCCCCGCCGCGCGGGCCCATTTCCGTCCCCCAGAGTCGTCCCGTCGACCGATCGAACTCGAGGCCCTGGGGACTGCGGTGGCCGTACGTCCAGATTTCGGGCAACGCACCCGGCGTGTCGACGAACGGGTTGTCGTCCGGTATGGATCCGTCGTCGTTGAGCCGCAGGATCTTTCCGTAGGGCAGGCCCAGATCCTGGACGCCAGCGAAGTTGCTCGCACCTTTCATTCCGATGCTGACGAAGAGGTGCCCGTCGCCGTCGAACGCGAGCCGGCCACCGGCCACCATGTCGGGCATGAAGGTGTAGTTTTCGACGCTCGTGCGCCAGATCGTTTCCTCGTCAACCCAGGAGCCATTTTCGATGCGGCCGCGGATCACCCTCGTCATCGAAACCGGCGCGCCCATGGCGCGGCTCATGTCGTTGCAGCCGCCGCACCGGTCGCCATAGCTCAGGTAGACCCAACCGTTCTCGTCGTAGTCGGGGTGGAGCGCGACATCGAGCAACCAGCCCGTCCCGTAGGTGAGGAGGATTCCGGGTGCCTCGAATCCGTCATCGAAGGTCTGGGGCGTGTTCCGAATGAGCTCGGACTGCGAGCCGTCGGGCGAAACGATGCTCAGACCGCGTGTTTTTTCCGTCAGGAGAATGCTCCCGTCGGGCAGTGGCGCGATCGAGAACGGAAGGGGATCGAGTCCGGTTGCGACGGTCTCCATGCGAAAGTCGAGTGCTTCGCCCTCGATCGTGCCGTCGGGAATGTCCAGTGGAGCATCGACCTTGAAGTCCGTGTACGCGAGTTTCGAACGTTGTTCGGAGACGTAGATCGCGACCTTCCGGAGGTCGGTTCCGGTCAGCGAATCCGAAAATCCCGGCATGCCCACGCCCGGAAATCCCCGGGAAATGCTCCGCTGGAGATCCTCGGTCGAGTTGCCGTGGGCCAGATCGCCGAGAAGCGGCGGACCTTGCGCGGTGCCTTCGAGCGTCTCTCCATGGCACACGGCGCAGTTTTCCGTATACGGGGCGACAAATGCGTCCTGGGCGGGTGCGGCCACGGCAACGCTCCCGACGAACAGCGTCGAGAAAGAAATTTCACGGATGAAGCGCTTCATATCGACCTCCCACGTTCGAAGACCCCGCTGTCGGGATCGGGTTGAGGAGTGAGATTACGGCGGCCATCATTCCCGCGCGAGGGTTGTTCGGCGAACTGCGGTCTGGTGCCGGTGAACCGACGCCGACGCGGCGGGTTTGGTATGTTGGCCGAATGAGACAGGGGGAACGACGAACGACGGGCATTCCCGAAATGCGGAGGATCGCGCGCGGTCCGTTCTGGATGGGGTCTACCGGGAAGAGGCCGGAAAGTCCTCGCCGCCGCGTGTTCCTCGACGCCTACGAAATCGCCGCGACTCAGGTCCGCCGCTCCGAATACGCGGCCTTCCTCGAGCAAACCGGCCACGGCGAGCCCCGGGGGTGGAACGATCCTGCGTTCGCCGATCCCGAGCAGCCCGTCGTCGGCGTGAACTGGTTCGATGCCGTCGCGTATTGCGGGTGGCTATCCCAGCGGACAAGCGGCTTCCGTCTTCCCACCGAGGCCGAATGGGAAAAGGCCTGTCTCGGTGGCCGTCAGACAACGTACTCCTGGGGCGATCGCCCTCCCGATGCCTTCGAATACTATCGCTCCGCCTGGTCTGCCCCGCGTCCGGTCGGCGAAAGGCCGGCGAATGGTTTCGGATTGTTCAACATGGGCGACAACGTTCACGAGTGGTGTCTGGACTGGTTCGCGCCGGCGTACGATGCCTCGGAGGTGACAAATCCCACCGGGCCGGCGTCGGGAACGCGCCGGGTTTCACGCGGGGGCTCATGGCGGCATTCGGTCAAAGCCTCGCGGGCTACCGCACGGAGCAGCCTGCCCCCGGCGTACCGGTACACCGATTACGGGTTCCGGGTGGTTCGCGCGCCTACAACAACTGACTCAACAGCGTCCGCGCTGGAACGATGACCGGGCGGGTCTCGGTAAAGGCATCCCGGTCGACGTACGGCGCGTCCAGGACGCACTGGAAGGCGTGGGCCGACCCGGTCTGCCGTTGCATGAAATCCAGCGAGTCGGAGAGTTGCTGGTCGGCTTGTTTGACCTCGACGAGGAACCAGGGGGTTCGGTCCCGGACCACGACAAAGTCGACTTCCCGCTTTTCCTTGTCCCTGAGGTAGCCGAGTTCGAACGTCCCGAGTCCGAGATCGGTCCATCCCTCCACCGCCTTCAGGAGGTGGCATGCGACAAAGGTCTCACTGCGCGCTCCGGGGTCGGCGATACCGGACCAGTCCCGCAGGTACCACTTGGGTTCCTTGCGTAACGACCGGGGGACATTCCGATACCAGGGGCGGATCCGGAAGCCAAAGTGCAGTCGCTCGACGAGGTCCAGCCACCGACGGATCGTGTCCACCGACACGCCCACCTCCCGCGAAAGGTTGGAGTAGACGAGCTGCACGGACGACCGTTCGGCGAGAATTCTTCCCAGCACCTCAAGGGACGCCAGATCCTCGATCCGGGCCGCGTCGCGTGTGTCCTCCTTCATCAGGAGATCATGACGAAGACGGCGCCAGCGTCGCGAGAAAGAATCCTCCCGCCGGGTGAACGGTTCGGGGAAACCGCCGTGGTTGACGAGGGCCCGCCAATCCGGCTCTTCGATCGGCGCGGGCGGCCGGAGTGCGGTGTCGCGAGGGAAGACGTCCAAACATTCCGCGACCGTCAACGGGTGCATCCGGTAGAGGAAGTAGCGGCCCATCAGGCTGTCTCCGCCCCGCCGGAACACGTCAAGCCGCGAGCTTCCGGTGACAAGGATCCGTGCCCGATGTTCGTAGGTGTCGAAAAATCCCTTGAGGAACGTCCGCCACCGCGCGTGTTTGTGCAGCTCGTCGAACACGATGACGGGCACGCGGTCGCGCAAACGGTCGAGATCCAGGTGCGCCGCAACCGCTGTCGGGCCCTGGAGGAGCAACCGCCGGTGGTCGAGATTGTCCCAGTTGAGGTATGCGTCCGCCAGGTCGCGGCATGTGGTCGTCTTGCCGACCTGACGCGGACCGCTGACAAGTGCGATCTGGCGTTCGCGGTCCAGGTGGCGGGTCAGAACGCCGGTGTACAGGCGGGGACGATCCTCAGGCCGCATGCCGACCATATTCGCATGGATCGTAAAATGGTCAAGACCATTTTACGATTCGGCGTCGAATGGTCGACATCTTAGTCCTTATTGGTCAGTGCTTTCAGGCCCGTAGTACCCGGGTCGGTGACGCACGGGTAAGTCGGAAGTCCGCAACTGAACTTCGATCTCCCGCCAGTTCGCCTCCGCCGCTGGATTTGTCGGGTAGTACCCCAGCGTGTACTGCTGGTGCAGTTCCTCGAGCAGGACGTCGGCCAGGCTGCGCAGCGCAAAGCGGCGTCCGGTGAAGACGCGGAACGCGATGCCTCCGGTGACGTCGGTCAGGCGGTTCAGCATGTAGTGGTAGACGTGGTACCGCGTGCGGCGCATGACCTCGGGGTCCGAGTCGTCGTCGTCGATGCCGATCGCATAGACGAGGACTTCCGCCCTCTTCAGCATCTCCTCGGCTTCGTCGGCCTCGAGTCGGCTTCCGGAGTCGAACCCGTCGCTGATCAGGAGCAGGACCTTTTTCTGATGGCGCGCGTTCTCCATCATCCGGATGCCGAGGGCGAGCGAGTCGAACTGGTGGGTCTCTCCGCCGGTCCGGACGTCCCTGAACATGGCCGGGATATGCGAGCCGCTCGCGGTGAAATCCGTCAGGACGTTCATGTCCTCGGCGAACGTCATGATGAACACCTCATCGGCCGGGGAGAGGGCAACGGCGGTCTCGCGGGCTATCTGGAGGGCTTGCTGAAGTTTGTGACGCATGCTCCCGCTGACGTCGACGAGGATGCCCAGGCTGACCGGGACTCTCTGGTCATGGGAGAAGAAGGAGACATTCTGTTCGATCCCGTTCTCGTGGATCACGAAGTCTTCAGCCGTCAGTCCCGGAACGTATTCCCCATCGCTGTCGACGACCGTGGCCGTCACGTTGACGAGGGCCACGTCGACGGAAAGCGTCGGCGGATCGTCGGTGATCTCGACGGTTTGGGCGCCCGCTGGAGAAGAAACGCACCAAGAGAGAGCCAGGGCCGCGACCGGCCTGAAGCGGATCCGCATGGTCATGATCAATCACCTCGTTGATCCCGTAGTCTGGACAGCGCCCCCGTGTCCGGTCAATGGAAATCCGTCGAAACCTGTTCCTGGTGCAACCACGTTCTGATAGCGTAGGCAGAGTCATGGCCAAGAAACGACAGGTGGCGGTGTCGCGTCTCCTCATCGGAACGCTGGGGGTTGTGCTGCTCCCTTTCGCCGCCCCGGGACACCTGAAGGCCGCTCAGAGCCGGGCCGTCATCGAAATGCAGCAGCGCGCCCGCGAACAGCTCGCTCGCGACCGGCTCGAGCGGTTCGTGGAACATACGTTCGAACTGTTCGAGATCAGCGGCGAACTTGTTTCGTTCCGCGTTCATCCAAACATGACCGAATCGGAGGTCGACCTTCTCGACGATCGGGCGGGGGACCTCGAGGATCACGTCGACGACATGTTGGATTACCTTCGTGAGGCCGTGCCCTTCGTCCGTGGGGAGACCGACGGATTATGGATCTTCAACGACCCTCCCGACGACGCCACGCCCCTGGAAGACCGGCTCACGCTCATCCTTGCACTCACCAACCGGCTTTCCCCGAAGCTCGAACAGCTGGTGACTCTGCTTCGGGGCGAGGTGGACCTCACGGTGGCGGTCGACGCACTCGAGTACGAGGCGGCTGCCCCGTATCTCGTCGTGGGAGGCCTCGAAG
>CAZTTI010000022.1:0-14364 GCA_964615925.1 uncultured Solibacteraceae bacterium | reverse complement strand
GCTCCCGCACGTTTGTGCGGGAGCCCTTTTTTTCTATTCCTCTGCGATATCACTCGCCATTCCACATCGTGAGCGCGAACTCCCGGTAAACGTTCCGGCACCGCGCGCGGTCCAACAGTCCAACGATTCCTCGTTCGGATCGAGGGGGTGACCATGGGCCGGCTTTCGGGCGCGGTCGTTCTTGCCGTCGTCACGTGCGGCACGATTGCGGCACAACTCACTGTGGACGTAGGACTTGTCAACGTCATCGCCACCGTCCTCGACGAACGCGGGCGCTACGTGGCCGGTCTCGCCGCAGCGGACTTCCTCCTCTATGAGGACGGGGAGTCCCAGACGATCGCGCATTTCGCCCAAGCCGACGACCTGCCGGTGAGCGTCGGCATCATCCTCGACACCAGTGGCAGCATGGAGCGCAAGATCGAGACCGCCCGGCGGGCCGTCGAGCGTTTCCTTCGCGAGATCCACCCGGACGACGAGATCTTCCTGGTCACGTTCGACGACCGGGCCCGCCTGATCGAAGACTTCACGTCCGACCGCTCGCGCCTGGGCTCCGCCCTCCGCCGGGTGCGCGTGGGAGGTGGTACCGCGCTCTATGACGCGGTGGCCCTCGGCGTCGACCACATTCGTGGCGGCCGGCACGACAAGAAGGCCATTCTCCTGATCAGTGACGGGGAAGACACGTCCAGCGTCACGTCGTTCGAACGCGCTCAGCGCGACGTGCGCGAGTCGGAGATGCTGGTCTACGCGCTGGGAATCGCGCCCGAGGACGACGGCGTGGGGCCGGGAGGCACGCCGCCGACGTTTCCAACAGGTGGGACGACACGGCCGCGGTTGGGAATACCCTTCCCTGGCGGGCCGACGTTTCCCCCGGTGGGAACCGGCCCGACCGCGGCGCGCGACAGTCTGAACCTGGACGTGCTGGAGCTGTTCGCGGCGATCAGTGGAGGCCGGGCGTGGCTGGTTTCGGGGTTTTCCGATGACGGCCGGCGCATGCAGATCGCCGACGCGCTCGACCTCCTGGCTGACGAGCTCAGGAACCAATACAGCCTCGGCTATTACCCCGCCCATTCCCTCGACGACGGCCAGTGGCACGAGGTGGAAGTCGTCACGCGTGATCCGGCCTACCGGGTGCGGCACCGTGAAGAGTATTTCGGCGGCTCCGAGCAACGTTGAGTCGCGGAGGGAAGGCGTCTCGACGACGGTTCCCGGTTCCGCCCACGCGTGCCCCATCCAGCCACGCCCTCGCGTCTGTATCCCGCCGCGAACGTTTCAGCGAGCCGTAACACGTCCCTAGTCTGCCCGCCGTACCGTACCCATTGGAAAGTCGCTGATCGCCACTGATGCGTCCGGCGGGGTTCCACCCGGCCCCAGAGTTCGCTTGGTCGAATCCTGCGTCAACTCGGCGCGATCAGTTTCTCGATTTCCGAGGGAGTTCATCGTGGAGCACAAGATCGTCACGAGCGGCACATGCCACTGTAATGAGCTCTCCCTATCTTGTTGCCGGACCCATTCGAGGCCGCTGACGACGGCCATTCCAAGCCTTATCAATTCTGAAACGACACGGAGAACGATCATGAGTGCAGTAGAGAGGAAGACGCTCTCTGACGGGAAGAATACGCCGCTGGAGACTTTCTCGGGGGACCGGATCGACGAGCGGCCGGAAGGTTCGAACCGGAGTGGAAACGAGGCGCTCCGCGACCTGATCTCCGCGCGGATGTCCCGGCGTTCGTTGCTCGGCCGCAGCCTGGCTGCGGGCGCGGTGGCGTTCTTTGGCGGCGCGATGCCTGTGGCCGCACAGCGGGGACGAGGCCTCGGAGGAACATTGCCTCCGCAGGCTCAGGGGCGCGGCGCGCCGGGTTCGATGCTCGGGTTCAACCCCGTCGCGACGAGCATGGCCGATGCCATCATCGTGCCCGACGGCTATGTTGCGGAAGTCCTGGTTCCGTGGGGCCAGCCGATCTTTTCCAGCGGCCCGGCGTGGGAGAAGGATGCCTCGAACACGGCCGCCGAACAGGAACAGCAGATCGGGATGCACCACGACGGCATGCACTACTTTCCGCTCGGCCCCGGACCGTTGGGCAATTACCACGGATTGCTCGTCCTCAATCACGAATACGTCGACCGCACACTCCTCTATCCCGACGGCGACGCGGTGATGACGCTGGACAAAGTCGACAAGGCGCTCGCGGCCCACGGGGTGACCGTGATCGAAATCGCGATGCTCAACGGGAAATGGCAGGCCGTCGACGGTCAGTACAACCGGCGAATCACGGGGAAAACGCCGATGGCCTTTTCCGGACCAGTATCGGCGAATCACCCCATGCTCCAGGCGAACAATCCGCCACAGGGGACGCTCAACAACTGCGGCCACGGCGTCACTCCGTGGGGCACCTACCTGGCTTGCGAGGAGAACTGGAACGGCTACTTCGGCACCGAGGACGGAGATTGGGAAGCGAACGAGCTCGAGGACCGCTACGGCGTGAGCGCGGGCGGCTTCGGCTACCGTTGGCACGAGGCCGACCCGCGTTTCGACGTGGCGCTGAACTCGAACGAGTTGAACCGATTCGGCTGGATCGTGGAGGTCGATCCGTTCGACCCCAACTCGACGCCGGTGAAACGGACCGCGCTCGGGCGGATCAAGCACGAAGGCGGGACGTACGCCGAGGCGCGGGGACGGGCCGTCATCTATTCCGGCGACGACGAGAACGGCGACTACTTCTACAAGTTCGTGAGCGCGGCCCCCTGGCGCGCGATGCGGGCCGAGGGGCGGAGCCCTCTCGATGAGGGTGCGCTTTACGTCGCGAAGTTCCATCATGACGGAACGGGGGAGTGGCTCCCGCTGGTCTTTGGCGAAGGACCGCTGACCGTGGCCAACGGCTGGGTGGATCAGGCCGATGTCCTCATCCGGACCCGTCAGGCCGCTGACGCGGTCGGCGCAACCCAGCTCGACCGTCCGGAGTGGTGCGCCGTGCATCCGAAGACCGAGGAAGCTTTTCTCACCCTGACCAACGGCGCGGGTTGGGGCGCCCCCGGCGGTCCCAATCCCCGGGTTCCCAACCCGTACGGCCACATCGTCAAAATCGGCCATCAGGGCGGCGACCATACGCGCACGGATTTCTTCTGGGACATCTTCGTCCTTGCCGGCGACCCGGCGTACGATGCGGCCGTCGCACTCGACGACACGAACATCTTCGGGTCCCCCGACGGGATCTGGGTGGACCCCGACGGCCGGCTCTGGATCCAGACCGATATATCCAACTCGTCCCAGAACCGGGTGGACCGCGGTTACGACAACATCGGCAATAACCAGATGCTTGTGGCCGACACGAACACCAGCGAGATCCGGCGTTTCCTGGTTGGTCCCCGTGGTTGCGAGATCACGGGCGTGATCACGACCCCTGACCAGCAAACGATGTTCATCAACGTGCAGCATCCCGGCGAGAGCACCACGTTCTGGGGGGCGCCGACGCCGGCGGATCCGCGCGCGGTGAGCAACTGGCCGGACTTCGAGCCGGCCGGACGTCCGCGTGCGGCGACCGTCGTCATCCGCAAGATCGGGGGCGGTAAGGTCGGAACCTAGCGGCCGACAGAGGCATGCGGGAGAGAATTCGGAAACGGTTCGTTCACTCCGGGTTCTCTCCCTCATCTTTTTGGCGCACAGCGTCTTGGCACGCACCTGAGTGAGAAATTCAGACCCTCAGCGAGCCGCGGAATCCCCGGGCGGCGTAGTAGGACTGTGCGCCGTTGTGATAGACGAAGACTGTGCCGTAGCGTCGATCACAGAAAAGGGCTCCTCCGAGCTCTCGGATATCCGGAGGCGTTTTCACCCAGCTCGACGTTTTCGTATCGAAGTCCCCGAGTTCCTGCAACGCGCGGTACTCGTCTTCCGTCAGTAGTTCGATGCCCATGGACGCAGCCATCTCCACTGCGCTGTTTCCTGGTTTGTGCTCTTTCCTGGATTCCAGCGCTTCGCGGTCGTAGCAGACGCTTCGACGCCCATTGGGACTTTCGGCGGAACAATCAAAGAAAACGTATTCGCCCGTCGTCTTGTCGCGGCCCACGACGTCCGGTTCGCCCCCGGTCTGTTCCATTTCCTTGAGAGGCCCGAGCTTTTCCGTGTCGGCTTCGAGCCTTGCCTGCACGTCGGACCATTCCAGGCCATTGTGCCGTTTCATGTTCTTTTCGAAACGGGACTTTAGCCTCCTCAACAACTCTTCACCTTCTCGATCTTTCATGTCCTTTGCCATTCCTCCGGGCGATTTCCCGATACTCGACTTCGTTGACCGGGAACGTAGCGTTTCCGGAACCGGTTCCGGACGGCGTTTCGGCACTCGACGATCACCGAGGCCAGCTCATCGAGACAGGCCCGACGCGCGGTCACGCGCCGCTCCCGGTTCGCCGGGGCTTTCTGGCGCGTGCCGCGGCTTGGGCCCGGTCCTGCTTCACCCGCAGGCGCACGATCCGGCGGATCAGCGGATAGGGAATCGGCTGGTCGAGCGGGAACCGGAGGTTTCCTTTCGGTCCGGCGTACGGCTGGAGCGCCTGCTCGAGCTTTCGATCGCCCGTGACCGGCGGGTAGAGGCCGATTTGGTTCCTGAACGCCGCGAAGTACAGCAGAATGCCGTTCGATCGGAATGCCGGCATCCGGTAGCTGATCAGTTCCTCGGCTTCCGGTGCCTCGGTCCGGACAAGCGCGCGGATCTTCTCGAGGATGGGCCGCACGTCCGGACGTGCCGCCGCGATGTATTCCGGGATCGTCGCCGGTGTTTCCCCTGATGGAACACGGCTCATTCGGTTGTCCCCCCCTTCCGCCCGCCATATGGCGTCGCCGCGGCTCCGCCTGCTAGACTGTGTCGCGGTATCCAGGCCGACACGGCCGGAAAGCAGGTAACTTGTCGATTTCAGCAAAACAATTGAGGCGCGGAAACATCATCCGGATGGGCGAGGATCTGTTCCGCGTCGCCGACTTCCATCATCTCACGCCCGGGAACTGGCGGGGATACGTCCAGACCAAGCTCCGCAACCTCAGGACCGGCGCCATGATCGAACACCGTTTCCGTTCCGAGGATTTCGTCGAAAAGGCCGTCCTCGACCGAAAAAAGATGGAGTACCTTTACAGCGACGGCGAACACCACGTCTTCATGGACACCGGCAACTACGAGCAGATCCATTTTTCCTCGGAGCTGCTTGGGGATACGATGCACTATCTCGTGGCCAACGCCAGCATCGAAGTGGAGTTCGACGGGGACACGCCCGTCGGCATCGAGCTGCCTCCCACCGTCGACCTGAAGGTCGTCGAAACCGAACCCGGGATGCCTTCGGCCACGGTCAGCAACGTCCAGAAGCCGGCGAAAACCGAAACCGGCCTCGTTGTCGCCGTTCCGCACTTCATTATCGAAGGCGAGACAATCCGCGTCGACACGAGCGAGGGGACCTACGTCGAACGGGTTCGGGCGTAACCCGGCTGAGGCGGCATCCCCGCCGACCGTTATCCGCGCGTTGAGAGCGCGACGGCGGTCCTCTGGGCCAGAGAGCGGCGGCACGGTTTCGTTTGCCCAGGGTTTTTACTGGGCAGAATATGCGGTCGGATGTAGCCTCGACCTGAGAAAGTCGATCGAGGCATGCGACTGATCCTGCCAATACCTCTCATGAATCGGAGAACGGCCCGCGCGATACTCCTGGGTATTGCGATCGGGACGCTGGGAGTCTGCGTTCCAGCGTTTGTCGAAACCGATCTCGAGGAGCAAATCGGTCTCTCGTGGCTGTTCCACCTCCGGGGCCCGCGCGTACCTCCCGACGACATCGTCGTCGTCGCTATTGATCGTGAAGCATCCGAGAAGCTCGAGGTCGGTCCGCGATTAATGGACTGGCCGCGGGAGATGCACGCCCGCTTGGTGAACAACCTGATCGGCGGCGGAGCCGCGCTTGTGGTTTTCGATATGTATTTCACGGAAGAGGACAGGGATGATCCTCTGTTTGCAACCGCCCTGGCAGCGACGGATCGTGTCGTGATCCTCGAATACATGACTTACGAATCCGATCCTGACCGATACAGTTTGACTGACTGGGATCCAAACGTCGCAGCCATTGCGTCGGCCGCTTCCGGCTCCGGTCCGTTTCCCCTGTCGTCCTCGGCGACCGAGACGAACCTCGTCGCATTCGATACCTTCGTTGATCTGGCTGGAATGCGTCCCACTCTTCCCGCGCTGGCCCTGCACGTTTACGCGACGTTGGGGTCCGACGACTACACCCGGATCATGAACGCGTCCGCCTTCGAACGATCAGGAGGTCCGATTGTTAGTTCGGCCAGCCGAGCCGAACGATTGCGCCAGGAAATGGCGATGCTTCGCGCTGAGCTGTCGAACGACCCCGACCGTTTGGCAGAAACTCTCCGCCGGATCCGATCGGACGAAGCGATATCCGACGCCGCCCGCCGGAGGCTGGTCTCCCTTATGCGAATGTACGCCGCGCGGGACCGCCACATCCTGAACTTCTACGGTGGCCCCGGAACGATTCCCTTCATCGGCTACGCCGATTTCCTTATGAATCCGGACAGTGTGGACGTCACCGACAAGGTCGTTTTCGTCGGGAATGCGGAGTCCGCGCTCATTGATCAGGAGGACAGCTTCCGTACCGTCTTTCGCCGTTCGGACGGATTGGAGTTGAGTGGTGTAGAGGTGGCCGCGACGGCGTTCGCCAACCTTGCTTCGATCCGCACGTTGCGGCGCAGCTTCATACTCGATCTGGCTGTGATCCTTTCTGTTGGCGTTCTGGCGTGCCTGTTGTCCTTCCACTTTTCGGGATCCAGGGCGGTTGTCGGCCTCGTGGGCTTCGGGTTGGTTTTCGTCTTGTTCGCTCTGGTGCTTTTCAAGTGGAATATGTGGATTCCCGTCTTTTATCCGGTTGCCCTGGAGGTTCCGTTGGCCCTGGTTTTCGGGCTACTCTTCCAATACCGCGAGACAAAAGACGAGAGTGACCGATACCGAGAGTGGGTGCCGGCCAAGGCGACCGAGCACTCGAAATTCACCGGAACGGTGTACTGCGCGGTTCTGCGAACCGACCTTCAAGGGTCGTCCGCGCTCTCGACCCGCATGGATCTCGGCGACTTCGATGCGCTGTTGGCCGAGTACCATTCGATCGTCCGGCGGGCCGTCAGTGCACACGACGGAAGGTCCGAGGTCGTCAAGGGCGATGATTTCGTCTCCTACTGGGAGGCGGATCGGGAGCATCCCGCGTATGCGCGAGCTGCATGTCTGGCAGCAGTTCAAGTTCGGGATTCCATCCGAGAACTTAATCGCTTCCGATCTCCTGAATCGCGGCTCGTCGTGCGAATCGGAGTCCACGCCGGTTGGGCGGAGTCCCGTCCCGATCGCGGTATCGTCGGCCCCGTCCCGAACACCGTTGCATTCATCGAACGGGCCAACAAGGCCCTGGCGACGGAAACCCTCGCGACGGAGCAGGCAGTCGAGGGCGTCGCCGACGTCGTCGTTCGACGTTTGGGACTCTTCGAATTCGAGCGGGGAATGAGTGCCGTGGGGGTGGTCGAGTTGTTGGGTTTCGAGAACACGGTCGACGAAGCGACGCGGAAATTGTGCCGGCGATTCCACTCGGCGATGCTTCTGTTCGAGCAAGCGCGGTGGTCGCAAGCCGTGCGCGCGTTTGGCGCTCTTCTCGACGATTTCCCGGAAGATGGACCGATTCGGTATTTTCTCGACCGCGCCGAGAGGAACGAAAAAGACGGTGCGACCTGGGACAGTCCGGTTCGCTTGCACGTCAAATAAGCCGTCGGCGCGGCAACCTAGGAGGGAAAGATGCGAGCCGTGACGTGGTCGAATCGAGGATCCTTCCGGATCGAATCGAACGTGGGTCGAGTCTTCAACCAGACCAACTCTGAGGAACGTAATCTGACGGCGCGGTCGATCTCCCTGAATGCCCGATCCGTCTCCCCGAGCGCCGCTTCGATCTGAGACGTCAGGACCGGCGAAACGTATCGCCTTTCCGATTCGCGTCGAAGGTCCACGAGTATCTTGCGGGCCCGTGTCGAGTCTCCCGCTCGCGCAGCGACATAAGCGAGTGCGGCCCCTGTTTCCGGGCTGTCGGTGCTCAACGCGAGGGCGCGTTCCAGTTCACTCATCGCTTCGGCAAACAGTTCCAGTCCGGCCAGTGCCAGACCCAGGAAGTAGTGCCCCACTCCGAAAGTGTCATCGGAAGCCAATGCGCGCCGGTAGTGTTTGATCGCAGCCTCGTAATCCCGTTCGAGGTAGTACGGCAGCCCAATCGTCGTGTTGATGATCGTACTCGCGCCGTTTCCGAACTCTTTCGCGACTTGGAGGTGAAGCCGGGCTTCGGCGAGGCGCCCCTGTGGCAGCAGACAGTTCGTCGCGTACCAATGGTGCGCGTGTTCGCTTCGTGGCCGGAGTTCGATGGCGCGGCGAAAGTCCGCTTCTGCTTCCGTCCAATTCCACTCGTAAAGAGCTCGAACGGAGCCACGCGCAACGAGCGCGGCAGCCATCTCCCCGTCGAGTTCGCCAAGCGCCGAGTGTTTCTTCCCGGCCAGCTCCAATGCCAGTTCTGCTTCGGCTCCAGCGAGGGGCAAGAGTTCGCCCGGTGCGTCCGTACCGTAGATGCTCAGCGTCGTGTACGAGTCGGCCAGCGCGGCATGTGCGCGAGCGTAGTCTGGGTCCCGTGTGATGGCCTCCCCGAAGTAGTCCACGGCAAACGCGAGTTCCTGCGGCGTTCGCCGATTCCAGCACGCTAAGCCCTTCAGGTATACCTCGTATGCGCCGAAATTCGATGTTCCCGCGTGTACGAGGGGACGATCCCCGTGTTCGAGAAGGGCAATGCGTAGTTCCCGGACCACAGCTCGGGAGATTTCATCCTGAATCTCGAAGACGTCGCCCACGCGACGATCGTATCGGTCAGCCCAAAGGATGGACTCCGTATCGTTGCGCACGTCGAAAAGTCGGGCCGTGATTCTCAATTGGTCCCCCGACCGGCGGAGACTTCCTTCGAGAATGGCGTCCACACCGAGCTGCTTTCCGATGTGGACGAGGTTCCGCGCCTGGTCCTGTTGGCGGCCTTTGAAGCGAAACGCGGACGTTCTCGAGGCGACTTGGAGCCCCTGGATCCCGCTCAAACCGAAGATCAGGTCCTCGACGATCCCGTCGCAGAGAAACAGTGCCGTTGCCGGGGATTTCTCAGATGGCAGCGCCGTCGCGCTCCAATCCTCGAAGGGAAGGACTGCGATGCGGGTGAGACCAGGCTTGGCCCCGACCGAAGCGCGGACTTCGACTTCGAGTGCCCTGCCGAGGTCGATGAACACTTCCAGAGCCGACTGGTAGCGCCGCTCGGGGTTGCGTTCGAGCATCCGGGCAACGATTCGCTCGAGATGTTCCGGTATGGGTTCCGAGCCCACACTCCGCGAAGTGAGTGATGGCGCGGGCGCTCGGGAGCGAAGTGAAAGTGATTCCCTGGGTGTCTCCGCTGCAAAAGGGTGAACGCTCGTGATCATTTCGAACAGCACGATACCGAATGCAAAGATGTCTCCACCCTTGAAATCGAATCGCCCCTGGACCCTTTCGGGTGGTAGGTACTGCAGCGTGCCGATCAGGCCGTCTGCCGGGGTCAGGGACGAGGTGGTATCCGCATCCTCGTCGACACTGGGTTTCGCAAGGCCGAAATCCATGAGTTTGATGTGACGCTCGGCGCCCCGGTTCGGGGTCAACATGAGGTTGCCCGGCTTGAGGTCCCGATGGAGAATGCCGGCGTCGTGCATCGCCTGGAGGGCATCCGCGATTTCCCGGCCCAGGCGAATACACTCTGCCACGGACAACGGCCCGGACTTCAGGACCCTTTGAAGCGTTTCTCCATCGACGAACTCCATGACGAGGAACGCCCGTCCATCGACTTTATGGGTTTCGTAAATCTTACAGACGTAGGGATGGTCGATCCGCGCGGCGAGAGCCGCTTCCTGCTCGAAACGCCGCTCCGCTGTGGGGTTGGCCAGGGCGTCATCCGAGATGTACTTGAGGGCCACCTGCCGCGGAAGGTTCAGGTCCTGCGCCAGAAACACATCTCCCATTCCGCCATGGCCCAGCTCTCGAAGGATCTTGTAGTGGGATACGGTTCTTCCGATCAAGAGCGGAGACCGGGCTGAGCCGGTCGGATGCGGCTTCTCGACACTACGTCCTCCCGATTGGAAACCGCGGAACATGTTCCATACACCCTAGTCACAAATCTTGAGCATTCGTCCCTGAAAGGAATAATAGACGCAGCCCGGGCTGTTTGCAGCCCACCCCCATTCGTCCGTTGCCTCCAGCTCCGGGTCCGCAACTCCTTCGATGCGTCCGCTCGGGAGCAGTCTCAGGATGCTCCCGTCCACGGTCGAAATGTGGAGCATGACGATGGGGGTTGCGCTGGCACAGCCGCGGCTCCACGGTCGACCCGCCCTCGGATGCTCCAAATAAACGCAGTCCACGGTGTCATCCCAATAAATCTCTCCCACGTCGGCGAACTCTTCGTTGGCGCCCACTTCGAGGGGGCCCTGCGCCCCTCCGCCCGCACCAGGATAGACGACGTCTCCAGTTCCGGGATCGATCGCCAGGATGGCAAACGGCCTGCCCGACAGGTTCATCTCGTCGATTTCGGCGCCCACCAGCGAGGGTGTGCCGCCACCCCCTAATTGAGGGTTCACGACGGGTGCGGAGAGGGCGAGGGCGATGGCCATCAGCCCCGCGGCGACGACCAGGGCCAGAAACATGGAACGCGGATTGAACGTTGATTTGCGGCTCACTTCTTTATCCTCCTGGACATTCCCTGGAACTGGTCTCGCGAGCCGATGATCAGAGCGCTAGGGCAAACCTGAAAATCACTAATCGGTTCGGAGAAATTCGCGGGTTTCGGGGGTCCGAATCCTGAAAACGAAAGTTGTTGTCGAACAGGTTCTTCACGGACACACTCGCCATTCCGCGCCTTTCGGGAAAGCGGTACCCGAAAGCAGCGTCGGCGGTCCAGAACGCCGATTCGTCCGGTACGAACACGACGCCGTTGTCGCTGAAGTGCCCGCTCTGGTCGATTCCCGTCAAGAGAAATTCCGCGGAGAACCCGGATGGATGAAAGAATCCGACCCCCAGCGGAACCTTGTAGGTCCGAAGGTTGGTGAAAAGCTCCTCACCGGCGAATTCTCCTGGCCTCCGAAGTTTATCGAACTGAAGGTCGGCCGTCAGCGCCAGCCACGGGTGAGGTGCCCAGTACGAGAAAGCCCGCGCGCCGACCTCGTCCCAGGCGAAGATTCCTGAGTCGACGCTTGCGTTGATGGTTTCTCCGGGAACCTCGAGTTGTCTCTTCGTCCCTTCGACGCCGACAAAGAAGCTTTCGGTGAACTTCTGGTCCAGGCCGACGCCGTATTGCCAGGAGTCACTCCGGCTGGCATCTTGAAAGAACTGGTTGAATCCCGAGACGTGGGTGGGTTCGACGGTCATGTCGGTCAGGAGATCGCGTTCCTGAACGCGAAACAACGCCGCGCGCACCCTCGTTCCCGGCAGGATGTCCCAACTGATGCCGGCTTTCGGATTGGCTTGATCGAAGGATTCTTTCGGTCCACTCACGGTTCGAACGTCCACGAAGTCGCCGCTGACTCCCAAGGTCCAAAGAATTCGCGCAGGGAACTCGAACGTGGAATAAGCGTAGGCGTTCGTGTGTTCGGTTTCGGTCACCGTGGTTGTCTTTGGAGGAAAGAGGAACAGTTCGTCGTCCGTCCTCTCCGCCGAATAATGACCGATTCCGCTGATCACGGAGAAACGTTCGTGCCGGAACAAGTGCTGAAACTCTGCAATATACCCGTGCTCTTCGGAGTCGATTTCCACGGGAAATCCGAAAGCCACATCGCGGAGAGTGGCGCCCTGTGTCCGGTAGATAACCGAGCCGATCAGATCCGAATTCGGTGCGAAGGCGTGGTGGATGCCGAATCGCGCCATGTCCGAGTCTTCGGTTTGTCGCTCGTTGGATTTGAAGTTGTCCGGGTCGAATCGAAGAAGGCGGTCGCCGCGTTCGAGCTCACGGGACCGAAACTCCCCCTGGACGCTCGTTCGCGCTCCAAGGCGTGCCTGGAGGAAAACGTTGTAGATATCCTGCGTGAGGTCGGCGTTTTCACGAAATCCGTCCGTCTCGTAGTGAAACTGCCCGGCACTCGCCGAAAGGGACCGGTAAATCCCTGAGACGACCAAGTCGTCGCCGAGGACCCCGTCGCCGCCAGCGATGCCGTTTGCCTGAAAATTGATGCCATCGCGCGCGAAAAGCGGATGGAACTCGTTGAAGGCTGTATCGGAGGGGCCGGTGCCCGCCAGGACCTGGAGATCCGATACGCCCAGCTGCGGCTGGAGGGGCGTCACGTTCAGCGGCTGCAACAGCTGAGACTGAAGCAACTCGCTGACCCGCGCGATTTCATGCCGGGGTTGTGTGGAATAGATGTCCGCAAGGAAGCGGTGTCCGGAATGGTTACTCGGATCTGCTTCGAGCGACTTCCATCCCTCCACCAGCGCGAGTCGCTCGAACCCGAGGTCCCGAAAGATGCGGGCGAGTCCCGCACTCCTCGAGGCCATGTCGTCATCCAGCAGGAACCGGGAGCGATATACGGCCCGGTTGTCGTTCAACTCGATGGATCGTTGAAGGTCCAGTAGCGCCTCGACGGGCCTGTTGGTCGTTTGCTTCCGGATAGCGTCGTAGAAATACGGAGTGGGGTCGTTCGGGTCGAGTTCCTTGGCCACTCGAAGCTCGGTGGCTGCGAGGAAATCCTCCCGTTCCTCGAAGTACGCCTTGCCCAGGTAGCTCCTGATCAGCGGATCATTGGGCCCGTGGCTTCTCGCCGCCTGGATGTCTTCGCGACCTTCCCTCAGATCTCCGTCGCGAATCTTTGTGAGCCCAAGTCCAAACCACGCGAGCGAACTCTCTGGCTGGAGTGCGATCGCGGTCTCGAACGCGTCGCGGGCCGCGTCGAGATCGATCTGTGCAAGCCGGGCGAAACCGAGTGCGGTATTGGCGCGGGCCAGGTCGGGCCCCAATGCTCCAACGCGCGCCAGTTCACCTTGCTCGACGGCCTCTCCCACGTGTCCGAGCATCAAAAGCACTTCGGCGAGGCGGGCCCGGGCCAAACTGTCGTTGTCCTCGGAATCGAGCGCGATCGCGGATTCCAGAGAATCGCGTGCGGCCTCGAGTTCGAAGTTGGCTTGTTGAGCATAAGAAGCGGCGACGAGTGCCGCCGGTGATACCGGTGAAGTGTCCTCTTCTAAATTCAGTGCCCGCTCGGAAAATTCGAGCGCGCTCGCGGCATCGTTCTGGACAACGGCGATCAGGCTGCGAACTCCCCAGGCTTCCCGGCTCGATAGAAGCGGATTTTCCGCCGGTCCGAGAAGCCCAAGTGCGCCGTCCGGGTCGCCGGTTGCCACAAGGAGTTGAGCGCGATAAAGGGCGAAGGTCTCGTCGTCGGTGGAAACGTCAGCCGCGTCCATGAGCGTGAGGGCCTCTGTTGCATTGCCGTTTCGATACGCCTCTACGGATGCAGCCAGCGGACCGGCTCCTCCCTCGAGGGCAAGAGGGGCCGGTGGATAATACATGGCCCATTGGACGGCGCTACGCGGCCGAACGACGATGCGCTCGAGCGGCTGACCCGCAAATCGTTGAGCGGCGGCCTGTCCCGGTGCAACCGTCAGGTTCAGGAGATCGGTGGGATCATCGAGGTTCGTGACGCGCACGGTCCCATCGAGGACATCGACACGGGCGCTTGTCGGAAGCGCCTCCACGAGGAACTCCGTCCCCTCGACACCTGCCGTGAGGAACGGGGTGCGAACCTCGAGTTCGGAATCCGTCAAGAAGTGGAAGAGTCCGCGGATCAGTTCCAGATACCACGGACCTTCCCGCGGCGGGAAATACATCTCACTCGACGAATCGACGTTGACGTAGGTCTGCGACTCGATGAGGAAGAGCGTGACGCGTGAGTACTCGTCGACCTCGAGGCGATCGCCCTCGCAGAGCGTGGAGGTAAAGGTGTCGATCGTGACAACTCCGGCGGCACCGAACGTGATCTGAACTCCCGACGCACCTCCGGAGATCGAAAAGATCGTCGCGACCGGAAATTCGCAGCGTTCTGTCGTCTGGGACAGGAGCGTCCCGGACAGAACGAACGTCAAAACGAACGAGGCTAGACCGTTTTTCACCATCGACGCAGCTTCTCCGGAGTAAAGAGCGAACTGGCGCCAGCCGAGCAGCCCGTGATAACACGCTGGGATACTGCGGTGAGGGTCACTTACGGCGTTGCCTCTTGCAACGTCCATGAAGTCTACGTTTCGCAACTTCACTGTGTAAAGAAAA
>CAZTTI010000021.1:0-7228 GCA_964615925.1 uncultured Solibacteraceae bacterium | reverse complement strand
CTGGTCCTTTTAGACCAGTTAGACGGCCCGCGGGCCGATTTCGTCTAAACCTTGCCCTTCCAGACCGTGCGCAGGCCTCTAACCCCTGTATTTTCAGAATGTTCAGTCTAATCAACCCACGAATCCAATGTCAAACGTTCTCACGCCGCCCCAGCACGACGGCGGCAGTTGACTGCCTCATGACCCGCAGCTACTTTCGGAAGATCGGTCAGCGTCAGAACACTGGTGTACGGACGAGTGTCCATTCTTCCGAGGTATGCATGCGTAAGATCCTGATTGGCGCCGCGTTTGCCGGCATCCTGCTCGCGTCCCATCCTGCCCACTCGCAGGTGTTTGGATCTGGAGACCTGGAACTGAACCCCTATGTCGGCGTGTCGTGGCACAGACCCAACGACTACGAGATCGGTTTCCCGCAGAGTTCTCCGCCGGAACAGAAGACGTTCAAGCTCGAACAGGGGCTGAAAGGCGGAGCCCGCCTGAACGTGAACAACTCCGGCCACTGGGCCCAGGAATTCACCTACAGCTACGAGACCAACAAAATGCGGTTCATCTCGGGCGTTCCAGCCGGTCCCGAGCTGAGGCTCGACGTCCAGGTTCACCGTTTTGACGTCAACGCGCTGTATTTCTTCAACGGCGACGAAGCTGGCACCGTCCGGCCGTTCGCCACGGCGGGCGTCGGCGCCGTCCTGTACCGTCCGACCGAAGAAGCGCGGTCGATCGCCAACGATCCCTTCCGCGGCAACATGCCCGGATTCGAGTCGTCCGCGCAGGTGGCTTTCAACTACGGATTCGGCGTCAAGTTCCGCCCGGGAAACCGGATCGGCTTCCGCATCGATGCGCGCGGCTACCTCAACAACTCGCCCGCGTTCGGCATCGCCCGGTCGTCGGACAATCCGCTCGAGCTGGTGCTTCCGATCAACGGCCCCATGCACAACGGCGAGGCCTCGGCCGGCCTGGTCTTCTACCTGAATTAGATCCCTACGAGTGGCACTGGGTCGGGACGCCCACGAGTCCCGATCCGGTTTTCACTCTCCGGGCGTCCACGCCCAGAACGCCGACTGGTCTCCCACCGACGACACGACTTCAATCAATATCGTGTCGCTCGTCCCGAGCTCGGTGAGCACACCCGCTTCGGCAATGCACAGCACCCGCCCCTCCGAACGCGTCAACTCGACCAGCTCCTGTTCACTGTCGACCACGATCGGCGTTCGATCCCGGTAATACTGGAGCCCGTACTCCATCCAGCGGTCCGGCTTGTACAACACGATGCGCTCGGCATCGGGCCCGTACCGGTCGAGTTCCCCACTCCAGGGACGCATGCTCTCGACCGATTGGACATGGGGGAAGACGGCCACGGCAAGACCGGTCACGAGCAGGATGATCGAGAGGACGTTCACAGCGCCGAACGCTTTGGGGCTCGACCACAAGGCAACGGCCACGAGCACACCGGCCATCAGGAACGCCGGCACGAGGACGGCCGCGTCCGGCAGGCTCAACCCGATCGACAGCCAATCCTCGAAAAAAGCCAGGAGGACGCCCGCCGCGGCCCAGAACACCGCCTGAAGGCACACGGCAACTCTCAATGCCTGCGTCATCTGACCGCGGGTGATCTCGCGCGCGGTGAGAAGCGCCAGGGGCGGAAGAACCGGGAGGATATACGCGGGCAGCTTCGACCCGGAAACTGAAAAGAAGACGAAGGGGACCGCCGCCCAGACCAGCAGGAGCTGTTCGACGCGCGTGTACCGCCCACGAAGCGCGGGAAACATGGCGAAGGACCACGGGAAGAAGATCAACAACAGGACCGGAACATAGAAATAAAACGGCTGCGGATGCCCGTGGATTTCCGACGTGAACCGCTGGAGATTGTGATTCAGGAAGAAGACGTCGATGAACTCCCGCCCGTTGATCCAGGTGACGGCCGTGTACCAGGGGCCCGCCACGATCGCGGTGAACACGACCCCCTCGGGATGCCACGACCAGATGTCGCGCCAGCTCCCTCGCCACAGGGTGAACGCGCCGAGCGCGAGCGCCGGGAGGAGAACCGCGATCGGCCCCTTGGCCAGCAACCCGAGGCCCAGCGCCGCGTAGAACCCGTAGAACAGCCAGCGCCTCGGACGGCCTTCGGAGGTATAGGCCGCGAGAAAGAAAGCGAGGGCCGCCGTCAACGAAGCGGTCAGGAGCATGTCCATCGACGCGGCGCGTGCCAGTGCGAAGAAACCGGTTGCGGTGGCCAGGATCAACCCCGCGGCGAAACCCACGGCTCGCGAGAACAGACGCCGGCCGATCCAGAAAACGAAAAGCGTCGAGAGCGTCGCGGCCAGCGCGGACGGGAGGCGCGCGGCGGCCTCTCCGATGCCCAGAACCGCGTACGCTGCCGCGGCGAGCCAATACATCAGCACGGGCTTCTCGAACCAGACCTCGCCGGCGAGCCGAGGGGTGATGAAGTCCCCGCTCCGATACATCTCGCGCGCGACCCCTGCGTAGCGCGGTTCGTCCGGGCCGAGGAAGCCGATCCCCCCGAGCGCGAAGAAGAACAGGAACCCCGAGGCGACCAGAAGGATCGCGACCATCGCCAGATCGGCCGATTCGAAACCGGGCGGACGTTCGGTTCGGGGTCGCATATCAGAAAGTGTGTGACAATACGTCGAATGCGCGTGGGGGCCAAAGCCCGATTAGAGTACAGTTTAGCAAGGTTATTGTTATCGTCTGTGGGACTTCTCCCCCGCCGCGGCGCGCACCTCGTCGGACAATTTGCGGGCCTGCTCGGATACCAGCTGGCGGTCGGTCAACGGCACACCGCTCTCCGCAATCTTTCTCTTGCCCTTCCCGAAGTGCCGGCCGGCCAGCGGAAACGTATCGCCCGCGGCGCGTTCGCCAATCTCGGCCGCTTGCTGGCCGAATTCAGCCAGTTCCCCAAAATGAATCCCGGGAACATCCGCTCCATCGTGGAGTATGCCGGCCTCGAGCACTATACCGAAGCCCGGAGCCGGGAGCGTGGCGTCCTGTTCCTGACGGCCCACATCGGCAGCTGGGAATTGTCCGCCTTCGCCCACGCGCTCTACGGTTTCCCGATGTGTTTCCTGACGCGGCCCATCGACAACCCGCTGGTCGAGGACCTCGTCACACGGTACCGCTCCTTGTCGGGAAACCGCGTGATCCGCCGCACCGAAGCCGCTCGCGACGTCTTGCGCGCATTGTCCGCGAAGGAAACCGTCGGAATCCTGATCGATCAGAACACGACCCGGAGCGAGGGGGTCTTCGTCGACTTCTTCGGGGTCCCGGCCGCGACGACGACGGGGCTCGCGGCTCTGGCGCTCCGAACCGAAGCGCCGGTCGTTCCGGGTTTCATCCGGTGGGACCGGGAACGGCGGAAACACATCCTTGAGTTCCAGGCTCCGATCGAACTGGTTCGCACGGGTGACCGCAGTGAGGACCTCGTCCGGAACACCGCGCGGTTCAACGAGGTGATCGAGGCGTTCGTGGGACGATACCCGGACCAGTGGCTGTGGATCCACAAGCGCTGGAAGACTCGGCCCGAAGGCGAGCCCTCGCTCTATTAGGCTCCGAAGCCCACCATCGCTTCCAGCCGGGAAATGCGCTCTTCCATTGGGGGATGCGTACTGAACAGGCTCGCCATCCCACCCCCGCCGAGCGGGTTGACGATGAACATGTGGGCCGTGGCAGGACTCGCGTCGATGCTCACGCGCTTCGAGGCCATGTCGAGCTTTCGCAACGCGCTCGCCAGCCACATCGGGTTGCCGCAGATCTGGGCGCCGGTCTTGTCCGCCTGGTACTCCCGGGACCGGGAGATCGCCATCTGAATGAGGGCGGCCGCGATCGGGGTGATGATCATCATCGCGATAAGGCCGATGATGCCGCCGTTGTTCCCGTCGCGGCGTCCCCCGCCGAAGATCACCGCGAACTGGGCGATGTTGGCCAGGAAACTGATGGCGGCGGCGATCGTCGCCGCGATGGTCCCGATCAGGATGTCGCGATTCTTGACGTGGGCCAGTTCGTGCGCCATCACGCCGGCCAGCTCTTCACGGCTGAGCACCCGGAGGATTCCCCGGGTGGCGGCCACGGCCGCGTGTTGGGGGTTGCGGCCAGTGGCAAACGCGTTCGGGGCGTCGGACGGGATCACATAGACCTTGGGCATGGGAAGATCGGCCCGCATCGCGAGGCCGGAGACCACACCGTAGAACTCGGGCGCATCCGCCTCGGTCACTTCCTGGGCGCGGTACATCTTGAGGACGAGCTTGTCGCTGTACCAATACGAAAAGCCGTTCATCGCCAAAGCGAAGATGAAGGCCCCGATCATCCACTGGGTTCCGCCGAATGCCTGGGCGGCAAACACCAAAAGAACCGTCAGGCCCGTCATCAGGGCCGCCGTCTTCATCGTGTTCACGTTGCGTTCTCCTCCTTCGCGCTGTCCGTATCTGATTCTACGTTCCGCGTCCGGGTTGTCAATCGCCGGGGGCCCGCGAGGGCGCCTTCGAGGAACTCCGCGAGGTGAACGACCCGGAGGTCGAGCCCGTGACGACGCGCGCCGTACTGCAGTTGGAACAGGCAACCCGGATTGCCCGTCACCAGGACATCGAGACGAGCGTCTTTCACGCGCGCCATCTTCCGGTCCAGGACCTCCATCGAGAGCTCATGGTGCGTGATGTTGTACACGCCCGCGCTGCCGCAACATTCGTCGGCACCGGGAATCTCGACCAGATCGATCCCGGGAATGGCGGAGAGAAGCGCCCTGGGAGCTTCGCGGACACCCATCGCGTGCAGCAGATGACACGGGTCGTCGTAACCGACGCGGACCCGGTGCGGTATCCGGAAAGCGTCCTCGATGCCGGATCCGGCCAGGAACGAGGCCACGTCCTGGATGCGGTTCGAGAAGTCCGCGGCGCCGTCGGCCAGGAGCGGATATTCGGCCAGCATCGCGCTGCAACCCGACGCGTTGACGATGATGGACTGGAAGTCGCCGGCAAAACTCGCCAGGTTTCGATGGGCCATCCCGGTGGCGGTCTCCCGCATCCCCGCATGGTTGGCAAGCGCACCGCAGCAGACCTGCCCGTCGGGGACGACCACGTCGTATCCGGCGGCGAGCAGGAGTTCCACCGTGGCGCGATTGACGTTGCCCAGAAGGGAGTTCATCACACACCCCGAAAAGAACGCCACGGTTCCCTTCCGTTCTCCCGATACGCGGTAGGTCGTCCCCACCTGGACGCCAGCCGCCATCCCGGCTTCGGGCGTCATCTGCTCGAGCCGGGCCCAGCGCGGATTCCACCACTCGAGCAGTCCGGTTCGGCGAACGAGTTTTTGGATGGGGGTCTGGGTATAGAGCTGCAAGAGACGCGAGACGAGATGAAAACGCCGCGGGTAGGGAAAGATGTGTCTCATCGTGAACGCGGTCACGGGATCGGCGGCGCGGTCCTCGACGATCTTCGATCGAGTCCACTCCATCATGTTTCCGAATTGGACTCCGGAAGGACACGCGGTTTCGCAGGCACGGCAGTCGAGACATCGGAACATGTGCTCCACGAACGCGTCGGTGATCGTCGCCCGGCCCTCGTCGAGGGCCCGCATGAGGTAGATGCGTCCCCGCGGCGAGTCCATCTCGTTGCCGAGCACGCGATAGGTGGGACAGGACGAAAGGCAGAAACCGCAGTGAATGCAGTCGAGGTACCCTTCCTGGACCTTCTTCGTGCGTTCCGCGAGCGTCGTCGTCATGCTCCCTCGCCGTCCCAGGGCCGTTCGCCGTCGACATGCCGGCCCGGATTCAGCCGCCCGCCGGGGTCCATGGCTCGTTTCATCCCTTTCATCAAGTCGTAGGCCGGACCGGACACTCCGAAGGTTCCACCGGTCCGACGATCGTCCACCGCAGCGCGTTCGATGACACAGGGAAAACGTGACCGGAGGGCGCGGAGCCGATCGGTGAAGCCGGAAGCTCCAACCGACATCATCACGGTACCGAGGCCGGCATGGGCGATCCAGCTCGAGGTCGTGAAATCCCGGATCACGCCGGCCACGTCCGACGGCCGCGCCACCACGCGGACGACGGGTTCGGGCATGGCGCGGAAATCCCCCGCGACCCCGTCCCAGAACGCCCGCTCGTCGTCACCCTCGAGATGATGCCAATCGCCGCCGGGCAGGGCTCCGAGCTGCCATCGGACGGCATCGGGGTGTTCGCCGAATCTCACTCCGATGGTGTGCGCCGGTCCGGTCCAGACGAAGGCGATCGGCTGGACGGGGCCCGAGCGAATGTCGCGAATGATACGCACCGCGTCTTCCATGTCCGCGACCGGGAGGCACGCCGTGGCCGTCGCCTCCCAGGCTGCGCGGAGTTTGAAGCTGACCTCGGCGATGGCTCCGAGCGATCCGATCGAACCCGTGTAGAGCTTGGCCAGATCGTATCCGGAAACGTTCTTGACCACGCGTCCTCCAGTCTTCGAAACTCGGCCGTCGGAATGGACGACCTTCATTCCGATGATCCAGTCCCGGATCGTGCCAACGGTTCGGAGCGCGCCTTGCGCGTTGGTCGCCACGACTCCGCCGATCGTCGCTTCCGGCCCAGTCCATGGATCGAGCGGGAGCAGTTGGCGGCGTTCCCCGAGAACGTCGAGGAGCGTCCCCACGCGAACGCCGGCTTCGACGTGGATGGTCAGGTCCGCCGGAACATATTCCGTGATGCGGTCCAGCTTCCCGGTTCGCACGACGGTGTCCACCGGGTCCAGAGGGTTGCCAACATGGAGTTCGGTAGCGCCGCCTACAAAGGTGACCCTTTCGCTCGTATCCCGGAAGAAGCCGGCCAGTTCGTCGATCGTGAGCGGCGAGACGGACTGCTCCACAGAAACCGAATCGATCACCATCACGGGTTCTCCGATTCCCGAGCGCCCAGGACGTACCGCTCGATGCGCCGGGCGGCCTCCGTGGTGGACGTCACGCCGTACCCGACCTCCGTGCAACTGGAGCGGGACGGAAATACCTTTCCGGGATTCAACAGGCCGCGCGGATTGAACACGTCGCGCACGCGCTTCATCATCTCCAGGTCGTCGTCGTTGAAGATCATGCACATGAACTCCTTCTTCTCGACGCCGATCCCGTGTTCTCCGCTCAGCGCGCCGCCCGCCCCGACGCACACGTCCATGATGGCCTCCCCGAGGCCATGGATACGTTCCACCTGGTCCGGATCGCGGCTGTCGAAGAGGATCAGCGGATGGAGGTTGCCGTC
>CAZTTI010000020.1:0-6129 GCA_964615925.1 uncultured Solibacteraceae bacterium | reverse complement strand
TCCGTCGCCGTCGTAGTCGATGAAGGCCACGCCGCTTCCCATCGTTTCCGGAAGATACCTCCCGCCGCGTGCGCCGTTGTTGTGCGTGAAGTCGAGACCGGCCGTCCGGGTGATGTCGGTCAGTTGGCCGCGCTGTGTCTGGCCCGGCACGGGCCAAGCCGTCAGCACGAGGATTGCGACGACGGCGATGTCTGTCTTGATCATTGCATTCATTCGGACACCGGCGCCGCGACCGGAGTCGACCCGTGCTCGTGGATCGGCTGCCGTTCGCGGTTGTGTTCGGGGTATTCCTGCCGGAACGGCCCGGTGATCGCCTGCGCCGATTCGTCGGCCTTGAAGCGGAGATAGAGCTGCTGGTGCTGGAGCGCGCGCTCGTCGTTGCCGAGGCCCGTGTGGCAGAGCATGAGGTTGTAGTGGGCCATCAGATCCTCGGGATCGATCTCGAGGACGCGCTGGAGATAAGGAACGGCATCCTGATACCGTCTCTGCAAGAAGCGGACCCGTCCGGCCTCGTTCAGCACGACGCGATCCTTCGGGTATTGATCCAGGACGACCTCGAGGTGTTCGATGGCGGCGTCGAAGTCGCCTTCCTCGCGGAGCATCCGGGCATAGAAGAAATTGGCCCGGGCGAGATCCCCGGCCATGTCGAGCGCCCGCTCGAGGACTTCGCGCGCGCCTCCCAGGTTGCCTTCCTGCACGCGAACGCGGCCGATGTTGACCCATCCGTCGACGTTCTCCGGATCGGCTTCGGTCGCCCGGATGAAGGCCGCTTCGGCGCCCTTCAGGTCGCCCTGGAGCAACAATCCGATTCCGTAGTCGTTCCACCGCATCCAGTCTTCGGCCTCGGCGACGGTCACGGGGTCCGGCTCGGGCTGGTCCGCATCGATGACGTCGAGCGTGGCCGTGGCCTCGGCCAGCGTGATGATCGGGAGGTTCGGAATTTCTTTCAGCTCGCCGGAAACCGTCGACGTGTCGCCGTCGAACGTCCACGTGCCGTCGTCGTAGCCCGGCGCGAGCGTGCCTTCGCCGCCGTGGCGCACTCCCGCGTAAGCGAACTGCGTGTTGAACCAGGCGAACTTCCGGTAGTGGAGGCGCGCCTCGAGCGTGATCTCGTCGCCGGCGTTTTCGGGAATGTCGATCCGGTAATGGACGGTATCCGCAGCGCCGGGAGGGATCAGGCGCGTGTATGCCACGGCCCGGGCGGCCCAGGCGTTCCGCTTGTCGATCGGATTGCCGTGTTCGTCGACGAGGACGGCGCGATAGAAGTGGGCGTCCTTGTCGACCGGACCGGCGCCGGAATCGGCGACGTCGCCCGAATGAAAAATCACCTCTCCGTTCTCATCGCGACCAACGAGCTCCACCCAGACGTCGAAGGCGTCCACCGTACCACCGGGGAAAAAGTGGCCGACCTTCCGGGTCCGGACGACGATATCGACCCGGACCGAGTCGCCGCGCCGGACGACGCCCCCGGCGCGGTCGATGGGCGCGGTCACCGGCGTGGCATCGGCCGTCAGCCCGGTGCCGACGGCCAGCGGGGCTTCCTCCCCCACGGCGAACGTCGTCGACAGCTCGTTCGGGAGGAGGGAGTCGACTCCGGTAACGATGGGTTCGGCCGGCGATACGGCGAAGATGTCCACGCTGACGATGTCGTCGGTCAGGAAGTCGACGATGGCGTCCATCTGTTCCGGATCGTTGTTGGCGAAGGGCAGGGCCGTGTTTGCCGCGGGGAAGCGGTGCGAATGGACCATCCCGTTTTCGTTGCCGAAGTCATCCGAGGCGACCAGCGGCATGTGGCAGTCCGTGCAACTTTGCGCCTGCGGCGGGTAGTAGAACGACCGCGCGCCCATTCCCGAGACGCCGCTGGCCTGCCAGTTGTCGTAGTCGTTGAAGCCGCGGATCCACCGGTAGCTGTTCACCGGATCGTCCAGATGCACCTTGTGGCAGCTCGAGCAGAACTCGCTGGCCTGGGTATCGAAGGTGGGCTTCAGGAAGCTGCGTCGATGGGCTTCGGGATTCAGCTTCACGACGAAGTCGTGGAGGAACCGCATCGCGGGGTTGTCGCTCGTGGCCAACTGATACAGGTCGGGATAGTGGATGAAGTAGTCGCCCTGTCCCATCGTGCTCTTCACCGACACCGAGTGGCACATGACGCATCCGAGGCCCACTTGCGATTCCTCACGGTCGATGATCTCCCGGATCGGCGTGTCCATCAGTCCGGTGAAGAGGACGGCCGGGTCGTGGCATCCGCCGCACCATTTCGACGGCTGGGTCCCGATGACGTCCTGCATGTATTCGATGCTCTTGCGGTACCACTGGTTGTTGAACGACGAGAAGTGGTGCGCGGAGGCGTCCCACTGCGCGTAGATGTCCTCATGGCAACGCTGGCATTTCTGGGACTCCATGAAGAAATCGACGGGGACGAATCCCTGGGTGCTGGTCTGCGATGAGCTCGGGAAAAACGGCCCGTCGGGACCGTCGCCTTCGCCGTCCATCGTCGCCGGCGGAAGGGCCGGGTTCACGATGTCGAATCCGTCCTGCCAGGCTTCCCGCAATTCCGATGCGCCGGCTGAAAAAACGACGGCGAAGAGCGCAACCGCGCCCACGCGGAAAGCGGCCGAAGCCGGCGCGGTCCGGATGCGGCCCAGGGCATCGCCCAGAACGAGGACCGTTCCGGCAATGCTGACTCCGATGTGGCCGAGGAGCCACGGCGCGTAGGGCCGCGAGGTTCCGGTGAAGATCAGGACGACGCCGAGACCGGCTCCGAGCGCCATCACTCCCCAGCCGAGGGCGGCCACCTTCGAGCCTTTCCCGAACCGGCGCGCCGCAAGGCCCCAGGAGAGAAGCGCCGCGAGAAGCAGACCGCCGCCGGCGTGCACAAGCACGCCGGTCACGAAGGCGATCGATGCCGCCGGAAACGCGTACAGGTATCCGCCGCTCGCGACGGCAACGCCCAGGACGAGCCAGAGGAGTTTCTCGAACCGTGGAATCATCTCATGCACCATATCGAAAGGGATGACCCGGCGGGACCGCTGATGGAGGAAGATGTCTGGGAACGGCCCCGCCGGGTGCCGGAGGTTCTTCGCTCCGGCCGATGCGTACTGGACGGCATTCTGTTTCGACCAGCGGTCACGGGCAATAGTACAAATGTACTAATTGGGGACAGTGAGCAATTTCCCCACGGCTTCTCGAGGGTGTTCATCATGGCCACCCGTAATTGCTCACTGTCCCCGATTAGAACCCGGGAAGCGGCGTGATGCCCTCGCCCTCGACGCACACGTAGCCTCGACCGGCGTCCAGGCCGGAATACTCTTCGACCAGGCCGTTCGGCCACACGATTTCCACGCGGTCGATCGCGTCTTCGGCCCCCAGGCCGAACGTGACGGGCAACTCGGACTGCGAGAGATAGCTCGACCCTCCCTTGACCAGCCGGGATTGGACGATGCCGTTCCGGTGGACCCGGACCGTGGCTCCGATGGCGTCCCGGTTGGAGACTGTTCCTGTCAGGTGGAACCGGATGCTTCGATTCCCTGATTGTTGATCGTTGCGGAACAGGAGCGCCGGGCCATTGTTCGTCGTGATGAGGATGTCGGAGTCTCCGTCGCGGTCGAAGTCGCCGTAGGCGAGCCCGCGGGCGACACGCGGAACGGCGAACGCGCCGCCCATCGCGGCGACGATGTCCTGGAACGTCCCGTTCCCCTGGTTGAGGAACAGATGCGGCGGTTGGGCGTACCCGATGTTCCTCGCGCTCCACATCGATTCGTCGATGTGCCCGTTCACCGCCGCGAGGTCGAGGCGGCCGTCGAGGTCGGCGTCGAAAAACGCGCAGCCGAATCCCAACGTGCGTTGCGAGGCGCGCCCGACGCCGGTCTCGATCGCGACGTCCGCGTATTGGCCCGGGCCGAGGGCCCGGTAGAGCCCGATCATCTCGTTGTCGAAGTTGGTGATGGCTACGCCGGGCGTTCCGGAATTGTCGAAGTCGCCGACGTCGACGCCCATGCCGGCCCGGGCCTTCCCTTCGGCACTGAACGCCAGGCCGCTCTCGAGCGCCACTTCGAGAAAGGTGCCGTCCTGCAGGTTGTGGTACAGCTTGTTGGGCTGCGTGTCGTTGGCGACGAGCAGATCGGGCCAGCCGTCCTGGTCGTAATCGAACATCGCGACTCCGAGCGACTTGGAGCTCGTGTCGAAGATCCCGCTCGTCGCGGTGACGTCCTCGAACGTTCCATCGCCCCGGTTTCTAAAGAGCCAACACGTCGTGCCCGGATACGCTTCGGGAGTGCAATAGGACTTTTCGGTCCCGTCCGCGCTGCAGAAAACGTCCCGTTCGGGCGACCACCGGACGTAATTGCACACGAAGAGATCCAGAAGGCCGTCTCGATCGTAGTCGAACCACAGGGCCGAGGTGGAAAAGCTCTCGCGCCCGCCGAGCCCGCTGGATTCGGTGACGTCTTCGAAGGTTCCGTCCCCGCGATTCCGGAACAGGCGGTTCTGGCCGACGGCCGTGATCAGGATGTCGGGAAAGCCGTCGTTGTCATAATCGCCGACGGCGACCCCCATCCCGTACATCTCCACGTCGAGACCCGCCGGCCGGGTGACGTCTTCGAACGTGCCGTTGCCCCGGTTGCGGTAGAGCCGGAGGGTGGATGGACCGCCGCGGGTCGCCTCCCAGCTCCGTCCGTTGACGAGCAGGATGTCCTGCCACCCGTCGCGATCGAAATCGAGGAATGCGCAGCCGGCACCGAGGGTCTCCGGAAGGAACTTCTGTCCGGCGGCTCCACTGGTGTGTATGAAATCGATTCCGGCGGCTCGCGTCACGTCGACGAGGGTGAACCCCGGCTCGCGTTGCGGCGCCGCTTCGAAACCTCCGGCCCGCAAGACCGGCGCCGAAAGCGCCAGTCCGGCCGTTCCGAACATGAACCGGCGGCGGTTCATGGCAACCGGACCAGGCCGTGGCGGAGCGCGTAGACGACGAGTTGCGCCGTCTTGTGGATTCCGAGCGTGTCCATGATATTGGCCCGGTGGGCGGCCACGGTGTTCACACTCAGGCCGAGTTCGGCCGCGCACTCCTTGTTCGATTTCCCTTCCACGATGAGCTGGAGGACCTCGAGCTCGCGCGGGCTCAGCCCGTCCCCGCGTTCGCCGCGCAAGCCCTCGGCTGGTGAGACCTGGGGGTCAACGACGCGCTCTCCGGCGGCGACGTTGCGGACCGCGGCGACGAGGTCGAGTTCCATCACGTTTTTGAGGATATAACCATTCGCCCCGGAGTCCAGCGCCTGGCGCACCCAGGTTTCCTCCGCGTGCATGCTGAGCATCAGGATGCCCGCGCCGGCGTCGAACTTCCGGATCTGGCGCGTCGCGGCGAGCCCGTCGGTCTCCGGCATGGCGCAGTCCATGACAATCACACGGGGCGAAAGCTCGCGGGCCATCCGGATCGCTTCGGTTCCCGAGTCGGCTTCGCCGACGACGCGGATGCCGGGTTCGTCGTCCAGGATCCGGCGAAACCCCTGCCGGACGAGGGCGTGGTCGTCGACCAGCAGGACCGTAATCTCATCGTTCATGACGGGTTCGGGAAGTCTCCGGAATCCAGGGCATCGCGCGGAACGACCAGCCGCACGAGTGTGCCGCGTTCCGATGACGGCGAGCCGGAAAACGTGATCCTCCCGCCGAGAATTTCCGCACGCTCCCGCATGGCGGTCAAGCCGATTCCCCGGCTGGGCGTATCTGGCGAGAATCCGCTACCCGAGTCCTCCACCTCGAGCTCGACCGCCGAGGGACGGTATCGCAATCCAACGCGCACCGCTCCCGCACCAGAGTGACGCGCCACGTTGTTGAGCGCTTCCTGCAGCACGCGGTAGATGTGGATGCCGTGATCCGAGTCGATCGGAAACGAATCGCCGGTTTTTCGATACGTCACGTCGAGTCCGGCATGGCGCTCTGTGGTCGACACCAACCACTCGACCGCGCTGTCGAGCCCGCCTTCTTCGAGAATGGCGGGATGGAGGGCCTGCGACATGCTCCGGACGTTGTCGAGCGTGGATTGCGCCACCCTCCGGACTTCGTCGAGCTCGGCGGTGAGCGCCGTGTCGTCTCCGAGCTTCCTTCTCGATCTCGTGAGCAACGACCCGATGGCGG
>CAZTTI010000019.1:0-3325 GCA_964615925.1 uncultured Solibacteraceae bacterium | reverse complement strand
GTGCTTCGTGTTCCGTCGATCACGGGTCGTCCACATGAGCACAACTACATCATCGACCCGCAACACCCGGACGCCCGCAAACTCGATCTTGGTGAGCCGCACTTCGTGGTTTGGGACGAGCGTTTGAAACGTTAGGCGACTATTCCACCGGCACGCGTTCGAGCAGGTCCAGAGTCCAGTTGAGGACGACCTTGATCTCGGGGCGGACGCTCTCGTTCCCTGTGTCCCGATCCGCCGGAAACACCATCAGGAAGCGGCCGTCGGGCGCGAGGTCGTAGTCCCGTCGAAAGTTGAAAATGAGAAAGTCTTGGATCGGCAGCACACGATCGGCCCCAAACCTTACTGCGGGCTCCGTGTCCACGTCGGTCTCCATCAGGGCAGAGTCTGCGGCCATCGCGAAAGCCCGCCGATAGAAAATGCTCCGTCCATCGGAAGACCACAATGGATACGTGCCCCCGTCAAACGTCAACCGGTGCTTGTTCGCTCCGCCTTGGGACGGAAACGGCTGGATCCACACTTCGTTCAGGCCAGTCGCCTCCCGCGACAAGCGCGGCGATGTTGGGATGGTTCAGCGATGCGAGCAGGCGGGCCTCGCGCTCGAAACGGGCGAGGCGTTCAATGTCTCGGGCGAATTCGTCGGGAAGCGTCTTGATGGCCACTTCACGGCTGAGCGTCGTGTCGCGGGCCTTCCAGACTTCGCCCATGCCGCCTTTGCCGATGGCCGAGAGGATTTCGTAATGGCCGAGCGTCGTTCCGATCATGGCGTCGGGACCCTTTCCTTAAGTTCCTCGACCCAGTTTAGAATCGCGCGCACTTGGGGCTGTTGCGCATCGTCAGAATCAGAATCCACCGCAGGGAGGACGACCAGGAACGTTTGGCCGTCGCGTGAGACATCGAAGCTCCGATGGAAGGCAAACGACAAGAAGTTGCCGATCGACACCGGCTCTTCGACCCCGAACGACGGCGCGGTCGAGACGCGGATGCTGCGCAAGGTCTGATTGACGTTCGTGCCTGTTGTGACCGGACGATAGAAGAGTTCGTCGCCACCGAACGACCACAGCGGCATGACACCGGACTCCCGCGACACTTGCCTGCGCTGTTCGGTAAGCGGAAATGGTCGCGCCCAGATGGAATAATCCAGTGCCTGTCCGTCCCCCCGTGTGTACGCGAACAAGCTCCCATCGGGCGAGAACGTTCCCCCCAGTTCGAGAATCGGATATGGTTCGTTCGCAACCGGTTGGGGATCGTCAAGGGCATCGAGGGACACCATCCAGAGATCCATTTCGTTCCCCAGCGTGTTCCAGGCACCGCTGGCCGACCGTTCGATTTTGTATATGAGTGTGTTGCCATCCGGCGACCAGGCTTCGGGCCAGTGCGCCGTACCTGCTTCGGCCTCCGTCAACTGCTCAACAACTCCGCTGTTGTCGGCGTTCTGCCAGTAAATGCCGATCGCTCCGTCCCGATCCGAGGCGAATGTGATGCGCTCGCTGTTGGGTGTCCAGAGTGGCCGGTAGTTGTTGCCGTCGAAAGCCACACGCTGGATGTCGGTCTCCCCGGACAGATCGTACGTCCAGACAACGGCGTTTTCCCCATCAGTCTGGACGGCCAACCGCGTCCCATCGGGAGACAGCCGCGGGCTGAGATAGGCATTTGCCGGCGCATCCAGACGCTGGACGGCACCTTCTCGTTCAACCAGTGCCAGGACCCGCTCTTGGCTGGAAATCAGCCCTCCGCCAGGCACATAGACCAGCGTCCCATTGTCGGATACGTCGAATCCGACAGCGCCCGTGGCCGCCCAGGCAACATCTTCGAGAACCTGGACGCGGTCGCCTCGCAGCTCGAGTCGATCCGGATCGAAAGGCACGGCGTACAGGGTGCCGCCCACGCCATAGACGATATGTCCAGTCGACACGTAACGGGGCTGCGTTCCAATGGGGATCAACTCCCGGACCGCGCCCGAGTCGCGGTCCAGGACGGCGATGCGTTTCTGTTCCGGATTCAGTCCCGTGTAAATCGTGAACAGAACATCGCCGGAGGGCAGGACCTCAGGCCACGAATGCTGTTCCCCCGCCGCCTCGGTCGTAATCGCCGCCGGTTCGGCGCCGATCGCGGCGACTTCCATCAAACCCTCCTGAGAGATAGCCGCAAAAACGATCGTGCCGTCGTCCCCCCAACTCGCTCCACGCAGCCCGTACCCGTCCCAACTGGCAATCGTTTCGGGCGCACCCCCCGCAACCGGAACGGCTTTCAGGCTCGAACCGCTGAAGTCGCCGAACGCCACCCATCGCGCGTCGGGAGAAAAGAACGGATTGTCTGGCCCGATCCCGGTACCAAACAGGGTGCCTTCGACGCTATCGAGCGGTCTCAGGTAACCGCCACGTGTCGCGTCTTCTCTCCGCGTCGTGTATGCCGCGTAGCGGCCGTCGCGGGAGATCGCCACATCGGAAAAAGTTCCGCTCACGACCAGGGGCGATGACGGCGACGACACCACAAACTGCACGAGGTCCCTGTCAGGGGCAGGCTTCAGATACCACGCCGCGGCGCCGGCGGCCACGGCAACGCCAACGAGGGCCGCCACCCACGGCCATCGAGACGAGCGCCGGACCTCGCGCACATCCGCATCCGGGCCGGCCTCGACACCGCGCGGATCGTTTAGGACTCGGTGCAACTCGAAACTCACGTCGCCGATATCCCGGAACCGCTGTTTTCTGTCCTTCTCGAGACAACGCGCGATCACGCGCCGGATATCCGGGTTCAGGCGTTCCGGCAACCGGTCCAGCTTCACCTCGGCCTTGATCACCGAGGCCAGGATCTCGGAGACATCCTCGCCGTCGAAGGCCGGCGCCCCCGTCAGCATCTCGAACAGGACGCATCCGAACGCCCAGATGTCCGCGCGCTTGTCCGTCTCGCGGCCCTTCGCCTGTTCCGGAGCCATGTACGCCGCGGTTCCGAGGATCAGGCCTTGCTGGGTTGCCTGCATGCTGAGCGTCGGGGAGTTCGACGCGCCGGCCTCGGCCGTATCTCCCGCAAACGCTTTCGCCAGCCCGAAGTCGAGCACTTTCACGGTGCCGTCATCGGTAATCTTGATATTCGCAGGCTTCAGATCTCGATGAATGACGCCTTTTTCGTGTGCGGCCTCGAGTGCCTCGGCAATCTGAAGCGCGAGTGCGAGAGACTCCTCGACGGGCATCGCGCCCGGCTTCAGCCGGTCCGCAAGCGTGTCGCCTTCGACCAGCTCCATGACGAGGAAGTGCCGGTTCTGGTCTTCTTCGAACCCGTGAATCGCGGCGATGTTGGGATGGTTGAGGGACGCGAGCAGGCGGGC
>CAZTTI010000018.1:0-2804 GCA_964615925.1 uncultured Solibacteraceae bacterium | reverse complement strand
GCCAACTCCGGCAACGGGGGATATGTCTCGGGCCGGCTCGCCGCCTTCATTGACGGCGTGGCCCGTGTCCGCCTCCTCGTCCCGCCGCCGCTCGACGTTCCGCTCGAGGTCCGAAAGACCGATGACGGCGTGATTCTGGTCGACGGGGATGAGCGGGTCGCCGAAGCGTGGCCGGCGTCGCTCGAGATCGAAGTCCCTCCGTCCCCCGGGATCGCACGTGCCGAAGCGGCATCCAGGCGTTACGTCGGCTTCCAGTCCCACCGGTTTTCAACCTGCTTCGTCTGTGGGACTGACCGCGAGCCGGGCGATGCGTTGAGAGTGTTCGCGGGGCCGGTGGAGGATGCCCCGGTTCCTGGAATGGCCGCCTGTCCCTGGACCCCGGATCGCGCATTGGGGATGGACCCTCTCTATGTCTGGTGTGTCCTCGACTGCCCGGGCGGGTTTTCCTTTCCGCATCCCGACGAGGGGACGATCCTGCTCGGCGAGCTCACCGTGCGCATCGACGGGCTTCCGCTTCCCGGCCGGCCGCACGTCGTCGCCGGATGGGAGGTCGGACGGAAGGGAAGGAAGCACTTCACCGGGACCGCGCTCTACACGGAAGCCGGAGAGTGTCTGGCCCGCGGGTACGGCGTCTGGTTCGAGGTCCCGGAACTCTGAAGCAGCTCTTAACATCCCTTTACAATCAATACTTTACATAGCTTTACAGCCCGCTTTGTCCCCATCGTTGTCTAAGCCATCGTACGTGTCTATGAGGAAGCGATGGAGGTCCGAATGTTTCGACAGGAAAACCGGCGGCAGCTTTGGTTGGGAGTCTTCACGGGGGTTGGCGCGCTGCTTGCGATGGTGCTCCTCATCCAGACCGTGTCGAGCTATGTTTACGTCTCGGGCAACCTCCTCACCCAGGAAGGCCTCCGCACGGCTTCGCGGCGCCTGACCTCCATCGAACGCCGCCTCCGCATGGCCGATACAGCCCAGAGCGCCGAACTCGACGGCATCCTCGAGCAGGCCCGGGTCGAGTGGTCCGACCGGATTTCGTGGCTGCGGCTGCTCGGACCCGAGGGCGTCGTCCTCGCGTCCGACGGCGTCGCTACCGGTGAACCCCTGTCGTTCGACGACCTGCGGCGGGCGATGATCGAGGACCGGCCCGTCTACGAAACGCGGGAGACCAGCGAAGGCCGCGTGCTCGTGACTGTGTCCCCAGTCCGGCTGGAGCAATCCGGTCCGGGGCCCGCCTTCGCCCTGCTCGAGATCGGCGTCGACGTCGAGAACGTCGCCGACGGGTTCGTGTACCTGCGGACCAACCTCGTGATCGGTGTCGCCGCGGCTCTCGCCTTGCTCGTGACGCTCGTCGTGATCAAGCTGCGGTTCCCCCATTACCTGCGCGGCAAGCAGCTCGAGAGCCAGATGGAGCTGGCGCGAAGCGTTCAGAAAAACCTGCTTCCGACATCCCAGTTGAAGACCGCGCTGGCGGAGGTTTCCGCCGAGTGCCGTCCGGCGAGTCACGTGGGCGGGGACTTCTACGACGTCTTCGAGACGGATCGGGGACGGCTGGCCTTCATGCTCGGGGACGTCTCGGGGAAAGGCATCGCCGCGGCGCCCCTGATGGGATTCATCCACGGGGCGGCCCAGGCCAGCGCGTGGACCGAATCGAGGGACGACCACGAATCGGCCACGCGCCGTCTGAACGACCTGCTCTACCGGAAGACGACGGCCGATCGCTTCATCAGCATGTTCTGGGCGTCGTTCGACCCGTCGACCTCGCGGTTGGGATACGTGAATGCGGGTCACCTTCCGGCAATCGTCGTCCGGCCGCGTGACGGGAAGTGGGAGTCGGTTCGCTTGTGCGAAGGAGGGCCGGTTCTTGGAGTCGTCCCGAATTCGAACTACCTCCAGGGTGAAATCACCCTCGGTCCGGATGACCTCCTGATCGTCTATTCCGACGGGATCGCCGAGGCGGAGAACGCTTCCAGTGAGGAGTTCGGGGAGGCCCGCATCATCGCGGCCGCCCAGCGGCACTGGCCGGATTCAACCTCGGCGGTCCGGGACGCGATCCTCTCCGATGTCGGCGCGTTCTCGGGCCGGCGCGAGGACGATCAGACGCTGATCGTACTGCGGTTCTCCGGTGCCGCTGAGAGGGTTGGTCAGTCCAGCGTGAACGTCCAGACCGCGGAGGGTTCCCGCCCCCCGCGTCCGGCCATGACGGTCACGTACTGAACACCGTCGAGAGCGTACGTCATCGGTTGCCCGATGCCCCCGGCCGTCAAAGCTTCCCAGAGCAATACGCCGGTTTCCGCGTCGTACGCCTGAAGGTTCCCGTTCCCGTTTCCGGCGAACAGAAGGTTCCCTCCGGTGGACAACGTCCCGCCGTTCGAGAACCCGCCGGTCGAGACCCGCCACCGTTCTTCCTGCGCCACCGGGTCCCAGGCCACGAAAAACGCCCCGGCGTTCTCCAACCCCGGGTTCGGCGGTTGGACGAAACCTTCCGGGCGTCCGCCGCGGCCGACGAGGCCCGTGTTTGAGCGTCCGGGCTGGATCTCGAACGCCGTGTTGATCGCGTAGTAATTGTTGTTGTTCTGGCCAGGGATGTAGACCAGTCCCGTGCCGGGGTTCCAGGACATCGCGTGCCAGTTGTGGGCACCGTACGGTCCTGGCGCGAGCCACGCGCCGTGGGCGTCTCCGTACCGCGCGTTCGGGGCCTCGATGGGACGGCCGGTCTCCGGATCGACGCCTTCGGCCCACGTAACCTCCGCGAAGGCCTCGGCGGAGATGAAGGCACCGGTGACGCGGTCGAGGACGTAGAAGAA
>CAZTTI010000017.1:0-3190 GCA_964615925.1 uncultured Solibacteraceae bacterium | reverse complement strand
CATGATCGCGTTCATCGACGTGCTCTGGGCGATCAGCGCGATCCCGAGCAGCGTGCGGATGGCCGTAATCGCCTCGGTCAGGTCGGCGGGGTTGACGCTGTTCGTCATGTAGATCGTCTTGACCATCGTCGTCTCGTAGGTATCGCGCTTCGTGGGATTGTCCACCGAGACCACAATCGTGTTGGCATTGACCGGCTCCCAGAACGTGTTGGTCTGGAGAGCGACGATGTCGAGCGCATCGAAGACGGAGATGTCGGACAGGTTGATGGTCAGCGGGTCCGGGATCCAGTCGGAATCGAAGATCACGTTCAGGTCGACGAGGTCGGCGATGCTCTGGTACACGGCATCGGCCGACTGAGTCATCACCAGCTGGGCGATATCCTGGTCGAAGATTGCCGGCAGGCGCACGTTCATGCTCGGGTCGGTCCGTGCGAATTCTTTCCTCGTGTTGAAATCGAGGACCTGTTCGGGAGGTGTGGGCGTTTCCGACGCGAGCAGGGCGTCGATCTTCTCGAGCTCGGACCGGGCGAGCTGGTTGGTCGGGTCGAGCTGGATGGCCCGGAGGAAATCGACCCTGGCCTCCTCGAGGTTGCCGGCGTCGATTGCGCGCCGCCCGTTCTGGAAGTGTTGGAATGCCGCGGCGAAACGGGCCTGTTGCACCTTGAGCCGGTATTCGATGTCCCCCGGCTTCTCCGCCAGCGCATTCTCGTAGTGAAGGAGGGCTTCGTCGTAGTTCTGGACCAATTCGGCTTCGAGGCCGCGACTGTAGGCCCCGCGGCCTGCCGCGCAGCCGAAGGCCAGGCTCGAGACGAGCGCGAGCGCGATGAACGTTTTCCCGCCTGAGGAACGGGAGTTTCGATTGCGGGCGTTACCTGTCGTCGAGATCTTCATGGTAGCGTTCGGGGGTTCGGGGTCGATAAGGTTTGCGTCCGCCGGTGAAGCGTATCGGCGCAACCGGCAGACGGCTTCGGAAAACGGCAATGATTCAGGGACGGCAGCGGGTACTTTCCACGGGTCTGGCGGCGACCGATCTGGCGTTGACGGCGGCGAGCTTTCCATTGGCGTATCTGGTCCGCAGTTTCATGACCTTCGAGAACTCGGTCCTGCTCCCGATCGGGACGTACGCGTGGCTGTTGTGGCTCGTGTTGCCGGTCTGGGGATTCCTGCTCGCGGCGTTCGGCGTCTACGCGCGCCCGCACCTCGTGCTCGGCGAGCAGTTGATCCGGACCACGAAGGCCGTTGCGCTCGCGTGGGGCGTGCTGGTCATCGTCCTGTATTTCCTCGACTCGGAGGCGACGAGCCGCGGTGTGGCCGCGTTGACGCTTTTCATCAACTATCCCGCGCTCGTGTCCTACCGGCTGTTCCTCTTCACCGCCCGGAAGCGGCGCCAGGCCTGGACGCGATACGTGGCCGTCGTCGGGGACGGGCCCGCCGCGTCCGATTTCGCGAGAACGATCTCGACCCACGCCGAATGGGGTCTCGAGCCCATCGGAGTTTTCGCCGAGTCCGAAGCGGGAGACGTGCTCGAGCGCGGCGGCATCGACGAGATGATCTTCGTCGTCGACCGTCAGAAGCTGGACTCCTACGAGTCCATCTTCCTCGGATGCGAGGAGCAGGGGGTCACGGTCCGGGTGGTCCTGCGGCTGTTTCCTCATTCCATTGCCCGTCTCGGTTTCGATGAGCTCGACGGCTATCCGCTGCTGACGTTCACGACCACGCCGTCGAACGAGTTCCTGATGTTCGTCCGGCGCTTTATCGACGTGGCCGGCGCGGCGATCCTCATCGTCCCGGCCTCGGTCGTGATCGCGCTGGCGGCCCTGGCGATCCGCGTGACCAGTCCCGGGCCCATATTCTTCTCCCAGCGCCGGTGCGGCCTTCACGGCCGGCCCTTCGTCATGTACAAGCTCCGGTCGATGGTCGACAACGCCGAACAACGCCGCGCCGAGCTCGACGTCATCAACGAGATGGACGGGCCGGTGTTCAAGTCCTCGCGGGACCCGCGCATCACGTCGGTGGGACGTTTCCTCCGGCGGTTCAGCATCGACGAGTTCCCGCAACTGTTCAACGTCCTCCGCGGCGACATGAGCCTTGTCGGCCCGCGGCCGCCGCTGCCGGAAGAAGTGGCCCGTTACGAACGCTGGCAGCGGCGCCGCCTCAGCATGAAGCCGGGCCTGACGTGTCTCTGGCAGATCAGCGGCCGCAACCAGGTCGGTTTCGACGAATGGATGCGGCTCGATCTCCGGTACATAGACAACTGGTCCCTGCTTTTGGATTTGAAAATTCTGCTGAAGACGATACCCGTCGTCCTGCTCGGGAAGGGGGCGCGCTAAGTTGCTTCGAACCGATCGTTTGATATCGTGGTCTATGAAGGCAGGGCCCCGATTCGAGGGCGAGCGCGTATACTGAACGGGCGGGGTGCCGCTCTCAAACAGGCTATCTTGAAGGGCTATCTTGAAGGACTATCTTGAAGGAAAGATGGGGGTTGGAATGGGAAAGAAGAAAATGAACGCGCCCCTCATCGCGATCGCGATTGTGTGTCTGGCCCTTCCCGCCGCGGCGGGGCAAGCCAACCCACCGGATCGCATTCAGGTGGACGTCACCGACGGCCGTATCTCGATGTCGGCGGAGGCCGTCACGCTGGCAGAGCTGCTGGAAACGCTCGACCGCGCGGTCGGGACCCGGTCCTCGGTTGCCGGCCATCTCCAAGGCCGGAACATGAGCGTGAGCTTCCGGAACCTGGACTTTGCCGACGCGGTTCGAAAGATCTTCGAGGGCCAGGCGCTCGACTACATCGTCGTCGGTCAGGACCGTATCATGGTCACCGCGGAGTCGGGCGTGGCCCCTCCCGGCGGCGGAACGATGGCCCGGACGGCTTCCCGGCCGGGTTCGGCCGCGACCGCGACCGGGGCGCCGCGCGAAACCCTTAACGCGCCGGCCGCGAACCCGTTCCGGCTTCAGCAGAACGCCCAGCCCAATGGGCAACCGGTCCAGACGCCTTGGGGCACGATTTTCAACCAGCCGGGCAATGCTTCGGCGGGCCGGCCCGGCATCCAGCCCGTTCCGGAAAGCACGCCGGCCCAACCGTCGTCGCTTTTCGGCAACACCAATCCGAACCCGTTCAACGATGGCGGCCCGGCCACGCCCCAGGGCAATCCGGCACCGCAGCCGGTGCCCGTGCAGCCCCGGCAGT
>CAZTTI010000016.1:0-3495 GCA_964615925.1 uncultured Solibacteraceae bacterium | reverse complement strand
TCCTCGGCGGTACGGCGGCAGCACGTTTCATCGATCGCTCTTCTGAACAAAGACGAGAAAGCCCCGGCCGCCTTCGGTGGCCGGGGCTTTTGTCGTTCTCAGGCCGGGATCAGTTCGCCGGTTCCAGGCGCGAGATCCTGGTCCCGCGATCCCATGCGATGTAGATGAAGCCGTCCGGTCCCTGACGGACGTCGCGAACGCGGCCCTGGCCGTCGAGAATGTCCTCGCGCTCGACCTCGCCTCCGTCGACGCTCACCCGAACGAGCTTCTGCCCGCCGAGTCCCCCGACAAAGATATCGCCCTTCCAGTCGGGAAACGCAGCGCCGTCATAGACCATCAACCCCGATGTGGCGATCGACGGCACCCAGTAGGTCACCGGCTGCTCCATCCCTTCGCGCTCGGCGCTCTCGTGGATCGTCGCGCCGCTGTAGTTGATGCCGTAGCCAATTACGGGCCAACCGTAGTTCTTCCCCTTCTCGACGAGATTCAACTCGTCGCCGCCGCGCGGACCATGCTCGGTCTCGAACATCTGTCCGGTCTGGGGATGAATCGCGAGGCCTTGGGGGCTCCGGTGCCCGTAGCTCCAGATCTCGGGCTTCGCATCGGCCACGCCGACAAACGGGTTGTCCGAGGGAATGCTTCCGTCGTCGTTCAGGCGGATGATCGCGCCCTGGTGATTCGTGAGGTTCTGGGCCGGCTGGGCTTCGAGGAGATGCGGGTCCGCCTGGCGGTCCCCGATCGTGGCGAAGAGGTAGCCGTTTTCGTCGAACACCATCCGGCCGCCGTAGTGGCCCCTCGTTCCCGACCAGGCTTCGGCTTCGAAAATCTCTTCCACGTCCTCGAGACGGTTTCCGGCGAGGCGGGCACGCACGATGGCCGTCGTTCCGAGCCCATCGGCCCGGCTCTTCGACATCGCCAGATAGATCATGTTGTTCGAAGCGAAATCCGGATGCAGGACGACGTCGAACAGACCGCCCTGGCCGCCCGTCCGGACAGCGGGGACGCCCGCGATGGGCTCGGAGAGCTCGCCGTTCGAAAAAATGCGAAGCCGCCCGGGCTTCTCGGTGAACAGCATGTCCCCGTTCGGAAGGAACGCAATCGACCAGGGATCTTCGATGCCACCCACCACGTCGACGCTACGGACGGCCGAACTCTGGGCCCCGGCGAATGGCGTGCATCCGAGCACCAGGCCGAACACGATGAAGCTGCCGACGACCCGGCAGGATACGGAACCAAGAATCATCAGTAATCCCTCCAATTTGATTGCAGACAAAGTATATCGTTCCAAGTCGAAAACGCCGAATCGCGGTTTCAGGTCAAGGGCGCGAACCGCCCCGGGTCGCTTTCACGCATCATCCCGTAGACGGTATGGACGACGTCCTCACGATTCGGTTTCGAAAAGTAGTCCCCGTCGGACCCGTACGCGGGACGGTGCGCGCGGGCGGAAAGCGTCCGGGGAGGGCTGTCGAGCCAGTCATACCCGCGCTGGCATTCGAGCACGCCCTGCATCATGTAGGCCGTCGCGCCGCCGGGAACATCCTCGTCGAGGAAGAGAACACGATTGGTTTTCTCGAGGGATTGGCCGATCCTCCCGTCGATGTCGAACGGGACGAGGGTCCGGACATCGATCACTTCCGCCGAGATCCCCAGGGTCTCGAGCACCTCCGCGGCGCCGAGCGCAATCCCGCAACACGGGCCATAGGTCACGATCGTCGCGTCGTCGCCTTCTCTCAACACCGCGGGCACGCCCAGAGGAATCGTGAACTCGTCGATGTTCTCGGGAACGTTCTCCTTCATGCGATAAGCGTTGAGAGCTTCGATGATGAGGGCCGAATCGTCAGACCGGAGCATGGTGTTGTAGAACCCGGATGCCTCGACCGAGTTCCGCGGAACGCAGACGTAGATCCCGCGGACCAGATTGATGATGCCCGACATCGGAGAGCCCGAATGCCAGACGCCCTCCAGTCGATGCCCGCGCGTGCGGATGATGAGGGGCGCATGCTGCCCGCCAACCGTACGCCATCGAAGCGTCGCCAGATCGTCGGAGATGATCTGGAGGGCATAGAGCACGTAATCGAGGTACTGGATCTCCGCGATCGGCCGGAGTCCGCGAAGCGCCATCCCGATCGCCTGCCCCACGATCGTGGCCTCCCGGATCCCGGTGTCGGTTACGCGGCTCGCCCCGTATTTCTCCTGCAGGTGCGCCCAGCCCTGGTTCACCCCCCCGAGCAGCCCCACGTCCTCACCGATGGCAACGAGTTCGGGAATGCGCTCGAACGCCCGGTCGAGGCAAAGGTTAAGGATCTCGAATCCTTTCTTGACGGGCGCGTCTCCCACATACCGCGGCGCGATGACGGGGACGCGCAACGCGGACGCTTCCGACTCGCTGTAGAGATGGGATCCGTACCGCCGGGCGTTCTCCTGGCCCCGATCGTGTTTCCACCGGCGGAGCGCGGCCCCCGTCTCGCGGCCGCGCGTCGCCACCAGAACCTCGGTCGCGGCCGCCATGAGATCGCGCCGCAGCGGTTCCGGCCTGGCCTCGAGGCGTTGGCGGACTTCGGCCACGCCCCCTTCGCCTTCGAGCCCGGCCATCAAACCGACGAGTTCAGCGCGTTCGGCTTCCATGGGCTCGCGGAACGCGCGCCACGCGGATTCGCGCGCCTCGAGCACGTTTTCCTTCTCTTCCCGATCGATCGCGTCGAGCGCGGCCGGATCCGCCAGGCCGTGGTCGACGATCCACTTCCGGAACTGGACGAGGCAGTCGTGCTCCTTCTCCCATTCGAGCCGTTCCGGCGACTTGTAGCGCTCGTGGTTCCCCGACGTGGAATGACCAAGCGGTTGCGTCAGCTCGGTCACGTGGATGATGGCGGGCGTATGGCCGGCGCGCACGTGAATGGCGGTTTCGATGTAGGTCTCGCAGAGCTCGGGATAGTTCCAGCCCCGCGCGACCTGGATGTCGAGTCCCGGGCGGCCGCCGTGCCGGTGCTGGAATCCTTCGAGGATCCTCGAGATGTCGCCCTTCGTCATCTGGAAAGCGTTCGGCACGGAGATCCCGAACCCGTCATCCCAGATCGACAGCAACACCGGAACCTGCAGCACGCCGACGGCGTTCACCGACTCCCAGAACAACCCCTCGGCGCAACTCGCGTTGCCGATCGTCCCGAACGCGATCTCGTTCCCGCTGTTCGAATAGCCCCGCATGCGTTCGGCCAGCGCCGGGTTCTCCCGGTAGAGCTTGGACGCGTACGCCAGCCCCACCAGCCGAGGCATCTGGGAGCCGGTCGGAGACAGGTCCGCCGAGGAATTGTATCGATCGACGTGGGTCAACGCCCTTCCGGCCGTGTCGACGAGGCGCGTGGCGAAGTGACTCGTCATCTGCCGCCCTCCCGAGGACGGCTCGGCCCCGGAGTCGGGATGGGCGTAGAGTTGCGCGAAGAACTGGCGTGGTGTGAGCAGGTCGAGGGCGAACATGAACGTCTGGTCGCGGTAGTAGCC
>CAZTTI010000015.1:0-4053 GCA_964615925.1 uncultured Solibacteraceae bacterium | reverse complement strand
ACGCCCTCGAGCCGCGTGCAGAACGGGCGCTCCACCGCCACGACGCGCGCGATTTCCGGGTCCCACTTCTTCGCGGCATGGATCACGAGACGCCCACGATACGACGTCGCCCATCCCCTGGTCTCGTATTCTTTCGCGCCGATGACCAGTAGGGTAGCCCACGGTTGCCACAGGCTCAGGGCTCTCATCGCTTCGAGTTGCGCTTCCGTTTTCGATCTAACGTCGCGATCCGGTAGATCTCCTGTATTTCATGCAGGCGGATCTCCTGATCGGTCGGTGTCACCGGGCCGTCCGCCGCCAGGGCACGATCGTCGACGGCCTCGATGATCTCCGCGATTTGATTCAGGCGGTCTTCCGCCGCCACCCACCTCCGGACAACTTCCGGCCGGACCAACACCGGACCGACTAACAACTCGGGATGATCCTCGCCGTCGTCCTTCCAGTCCGTGATCGCGGCCACGGTGTTCTGGAGTGCCACGATGCGCTTGACGATCTCTTTTTCCACGGCGTCAATGCATTGGTTCGCGTACTCATGAGGGCAGTCGCCGGTGAAGCAGCCGAACGACGCGACGATCTCGTCCGGGGTCATCGTCTCCGGTCCCGGTTCCGGGTGTGGATGATCAGGCATCGCTTCTCCTCTGCGGCTGCAACCGCTCGATCTCGCGGATCCGATCGCGAACAATCCGCTTTCCGCGTTTCAATGCGGTTTCCAAGTGCCCGAGACGTTTGAGGTCATCCGCCTTTTCCGCTTCAGGCCAAAGGACCCCGGCGCGCGGGCCGGCATCTTCGATGGATTCGAACACGAGTTCGAGCAGTTTGAATCTTTGGATGCCGTCGAGCGAACCGTCTTCTTCCGGATGGATGCATACGTGCGAACCGTCGAGATAGACCTCGAGTTTCGCGCTCAGGAATGGCTTGCAGCCTTTCATCATCCCTCGGTGAGGTGCAAGAGCATGTCCTCGTGGGCATCGTCTTCTTCTTTGCGGACGCGGCCGTCCCACCCGCAGGAGCACGTGGCCATGAAAGCGCCGTCGGCCGGCTCTTCGATGTGCGCCTCGTGCGTCATCCCGCTAGGTCCATGTCCAAGAGTTTCTTCTGTGCATCGGTCGGCCGCCGCAGTTCGGCGACCTCCAATTCCGCTGCAACATCGGACTCGCAATTCGGGCAGGTCCATTCTTCGTCCGGTCCCATGCGGAGCATCATGACCTGATCCCCACAGACCGGGCATTTCGAGCGCACGGCGATCTCGATCCGCCGGGTTCCTTCCTTCTGGTTTTTGGCCATAGCTCCCTGCGATGCGACCGTGGAGTGGCGTTCCCGGTGCTCTTTCTTGCAAAACCGTTTGTGCGCCCCAAACGCCTGCGGGGTCGTAAAGTCCGACTTGAGTGCGCCGCACACCGGGCACTTCTCTTCAACGGAAGAAGCCGCCCTTACCTTCGGATTCTTCTCCGGAGGATCGACCGGATCAGCCGCCGAATTTTCGGTCCGAGCCAGCGATTGGCCGCCTTCGGGTTGGGACTCGCCCGACCGGGACGAATCGAGTTCCGAATTCTGCTTTTCAATCTGCTTTTCGAGAAAGCGTATTTTTTCATCGCGCTCGCGGACGATCTTCCGGTGCTCGGTGAGGTCGATCTCCTGACGTCGGCGCTCCTCTGCGTCGCCGATCAGATCGGTCAGGGCGTCGATCGCCCGGTCGACCTTCTCGCGTTCCGCGTGGAGGCTCTCCCTTGCCGTAACGTAGACACCCGTGGGCCGTTTCATCGCTTCAGAATCTCGGAATGGAAAAACGACCGGAGTTCATGCTCGAGCTGAACGAGTTCGTTCACGCCAGCATCGTCGCTGAGGTCCCCGAGAATCTGCAGTTCGTTGAACATTGCAGCCATTCCCGAATAGAATGCCTTCTTCATCTCCGTTCGCTGGAGGTCTGGAAACTCCTTCCCGCCGAGCACCGCCTTCTCCCACTCCGCGTGGATTTCCTGAACGGTCCGCATCGTGCGCGCGCTCACGACGGGTTTTCCTCGGCGGCCACGATCTTCCGGTAATTGAAACGTCCCCGGATGTACGCCGCGAGGAACTTCCCCTTCGACGGCGCCACGATCATGGCCACGGCCGCCGGTTTACCCACCCCGAGGTACTCGTAGACGCCACCGCCATCGAACCAGACGATGAGACGTCCGCCGCCTGCGTAACGGACCGCCGCAACATGAGAGGGCCGCGTCTCCCCAGTCCCCGGGTCGAAGTTCTGGACGGCGACCTTGTCGCCGTTGTCCACCTGCAGCCACGCCGTGCAGAACGTGCAAAGCCCCCGGCTTTCCATCCGGTTGATTTCCGTCCACCCGCACGGGCCCACGTCCGTGAACCCCTCGATCCCGCACGGAGTATCATCGCTGCATCCGCAGCGGATGCACGTTGCCGGGGAACCCGCTCCCGGTTCTTTCATCGCCGTTCTCCTCCGCTCGTCCATCAGACCGCGCTCTTCGTTTCCATCCAACGATCGAGCAGGTCCCGCTTGAATCGCCAACGGTTGCCCAGCTTGAAGCACGGAAGCCTGTTGTTCTCACGGTCCGCAAGGTACTTGTAGAGCGTGTCGGTCGAGATCCTCATGTAGTCGGCCGCCTCTCTGAGGTTCAGAACCGCGTTCTTATCTTCCACTCTGTGATTCTCCAGTGTTTCGTTAGCCACTTTGGATCGCCTTTTATACACCGGGCAGCCGGTTCCGATCAAACCCTTTTCCTCGGATCCGACGGCCTCCAAGGATCATTCAGTTCGAGCCGCCCTTTCTTCGTGATCACGTCGACGTCGATCCCGTGGCAGATCCACATAAGCCGCCGCTTCATCTGGAAGTACGCCCAATCCGAACCCTGTTGGCGCACGTAGGGCTTCACGTCTTCCACCACGCGGCCACCGGGCCGGTCATCGCGCCGGGGATCGGTATAGGCAAGATCGGCCGTGTATCCCCGGAGGCTCACCGGAATCATCTGGCCGTACTGGTCGGGAAGGATCAGGCGGAAGTGCGGATGGACCTCGAGGCCGGAAATGTATCCCGCCTTTTCGAGGTCCCGCATGGATTGGTAGCGGAGGAGTTCGGCTTGCGAGTGGAAGATGTGCCCATCGTGGCGCAGCCGCTCGGACTTTCCGGTCTCCGGGTTGGTCCGGGTCGTTCCGAACCGGTTCCCGGGATTCGGCCGGCGCCAAGCCATCAGTTCGGATTCGCGCCCGCGACCGCCTGCCGGTGTTGCTCCCGGAGTTTCATTGCCCGGCGGCCGACGGCGATCATGTCGCTCTTCTCCTCGATCAGGCGGCGGATCGAGGTGGCCTGACGGCTAATCCCTTCGAGGTCTTTCTCGCACCACGGGAAGCCGTCGCTATCGATGTGCGTCGCCGTCTCTTCGCAGCTGAAACAGAGGACCGTCATCTCCTCGAAGCTGAGGACGCCGGTCTCCTCCGACTCGGTGAAGCTCAGCAGGATCTCGTTCTGATACGCCCGGGCGACAAAGTACCAGAGCATTTCCGGGGAAACGAACTCCGCCTTGCACGAGAACTCGAGACGCAGGTGCGGCTGGTCCGGCTGGTCGATGCATGCCCGGAGCTTGTCGATCTTCACGAACCGGAGCAACCCACCGTCCTCGATCTCCTCGTGGCTGCGGTAGGCCATCGTCTGCATCGGTGGCTCGAAGTTCAAATCGATTCCGCCCACGATCGCGTGCGGCGCCCACTCCGCGCTCTTCGCCTTCCGGAAGCACGCATCGCGCACGGCCTCGGAAATTTCGGCGGCGAGTTTCGGAGTGAAGGGGCGGACCCAAAATGCGAGGTCGACAAAGCAGCGGTCGAGTTTTCTGCTGGGATCTTTTGATCGTTTGATCCCGTGGAGGTGGGCGCGTATCTCCTCGTCGAACATTTCTCCGTTCTCTCCGTGCGTTTAGTCTCGTTTCTTGTCCCAGTAAGGGGACTTACAAGAAGCGCAGCGCAACGGCTTCGAGTTCCCGCGACTGAACCATTCCCAGTCGCAGATCCGGCACCGCCAGCGCATGCGCTTCCGTGTCTTGATCCGTC
>CAZTTI010000014.1:0-6857 GCA_964615925.1 uncultured Solibacteraceae bacterium | reverse complement strand
ATCCCCATCATCGTCGTAGCGATCGGGGGGACGGTCTGGGGCCTGTCCCAGATCGGGACGGCGTCACGAGCCTCCGCGTTCGACGGGTTCGAGGTCCTCGATCGGCATCCGCACGACCGCACGGCCTACACCCAGGGTCTGTATTTCGATGACGGCTATCTCGTCGAAGGCACCGGAAGGAACGGCAGCTCCGTCCTGAAACGCGTGGAAATCGAATCCGGGGAAGCGGTCGCCGAAGTCCGGCTCGAGTCGCGATATTTCGGGGAAGGGGTCGCGAACCAGGATGGAAAAATTTATCAGTTGACGTGGACCAGCGGAACCGGGTTCATCTACGACGAGGACTCCTTCGAGCGCATCGGAGAGTTTCGCTATCCGGGTGAAGGCTGGGGGCTCACCAGCGACGGCCGGCACCTGATCATGAGCGACGGGACGGCGTTCCTTCGCTTCATGGAGCCGGAGACGTTCTCCGAGGTCCGGAGGGTCGAGGTTCATGGCCCGCAAGGTCCGGTCGAAAATCTGAACGAGCTCGAATACGTCGACGGAAACGTGTGGGCTAACGTGTGGTATTCCACATCGATCTTCGTGATCGATCCCCAAACAGGGGCGGTCGAGCGCGAGTTCGATCTCGAACCCCTGTATCAGGAAGTGGGGGCGTCGGGTGAGGCCGTGTTGAACGGAATTGCCTACGACCCCGACGGCCGCCGCCATTTCATCACCGGCAAGTGGTGGCCGACGATGTTCGAAGTCCGGTTCGATCCGGCCGATTAGGGGTAGGGAATTGAAGCCACACACGGTCCTGTTCTTCGCCATGGCGTCAGCTGTGCTCGCCGGGCCCACGGCGGCGCGATCGTGGGGACAGGAAGCTCCATCGAATATCGAGGTTCTCAACGGTATCGGCGCGGCCCAACTCACCGAAATCATGGAGGCGACGAGCGCGTCGCTCGGTGTCGAGTGCACCCATTGCCACGTCGATGGCGACTATGCGTCCGATGCGGTCGGGGCGAAGCGGAGAGCCCGGGAGATGATGGGGATGGTCATTGCGATGAGCGAGCCCGGCCGAGGGACCTTCGAACTGCTCGAGAGCCCCAGCTGCTGGACGTGTCACCGTGGGAGTACCCAGCCTCCGATTCGACCCGTCTCCGATCCCGTCCGAGCCTCCGTACCGGACGCCTTCTCGACGAGCACGGAGCGCGCCGGGGACGTGTACGCGAACCTCACCGTCTTCGACGACATTCCCGCCAACCAGCTTCGGGAGATCATGACGGAGTTCGGGACCGCCCTCGGCGTCGGATGCGATCATTGCCACGTGCCGGGCAACTGGGCGGCCGACGACCGGATCGAGAAGTTGATGGCACGCGTCATGGCCGACATGCGCTGGAACCTGGAAGCGAGTTTTTTCATGGGACGGACGGCGGTGACCTGCTGGACCTGTCACCGCGGCGAAACGATGCCGGCGACGAGCCTCCCCTCCGCACTGCTGCCCTGATCCCCGGTTGCAGCCCTGATTGCAGCCCCGATCGCGCATTGGGGTGTATGGGGGTTGAAGCGCGGCGAGCGACCCTGTAGAATCCCGACGTTTGTCCTTAACCCCATCAAGAATAACGTGGCAGGTAGAATCCTTTGAAAATCGGAGTACCGAAAGAAACCGTCGAACACGAACGCCGTGTCGCCATCGTGCCGGACATGGTCAAGAAGCTCCTCGAGATGGGGATGGACGTCCGCGTCGAGTCCGGCGCCGGAACCGCCGCCGCCGCGTTGGACCAGGCGTATTCCGAAGCCGGCGCGACGGTCGTTCCCGATGCCGCCGAGATCTGGACCGGGTCGGAAATTGTCCTCAAAGTGCAGCCGCCGAGCGGTGAAGAAGCCGCGCGCATCGCGGAAGGCGCGATCCTCGTCAGTTTCCTCCAACCGGGTCGAAACCGGGACGTGCTCGAGGCGCTCAACGCGCGCCGCGTCACCGTGATCAGCATGCACCGGGTCCCGCGAATCACGCGGGCGCAATCGATGGACGCGCTCTCCTCCCAGGCCAACATCGCCGGGTACAAGTCCGTCCTCGTCGGTGCGTCGGCCCTCGGGAAGTTGCTTCCGATGATGACGACGGCCGCCGGCACGATTCGCCCTTCGAGCGTGTTCGTCCTCGGCGCTGGTGTGGCCGGCTTGCAGGCCATCGCGACGGCGCGCCGTCTCGGCGCGGTCGTGAGCGCGTTCGACGTCCGGCCCGTGGTCAAGGAGCAGGTGCAGAGTCTGGGGGCGAAGTTCCTCGAGGTCGAACTGGGCGAACAGGACACCGAGACGGCCGGGGGGTATGCGAAAGAACTGTCCGAAGAGTCCCATCGCAAGGAGGAGGAACTCTTGTCCAGGACGCTGGGAACCGTCGACATCGCGATCACGACGGCGCTGATCCCCGATCGCCCGGCTCCGACGTTGATCACCGAGTCCATGGTCCAGGGAATGCGTCCCGGATCGGTGATCGTGGACCTCGCGGCCGAAGCCGGGGGGAACTGCGCGTTGACCGAGGCCGGCCGGGAGGTGGTCAAACACGGGGTGACCATCATCGGCCATCCCAACCTGCCGTCCACGGTCGCCGTTCACGCGAGCCAGATGTACTCAAGGAACGTCGTCACCCTCATCGGGGAAATGGCGGACAAGGAGAACGCGGGTTCGGTCCGCGTCGATCTTGAAAACGACGTGATCGGCCCGAGTACGGTGGCCTTTGGCGGAGAGATAAGGACGTAGATTCATGCTCGAGAGCCTGACTGGAGAAATCGTCATTTTCGTGCTCGCGGTGTTCGTGGGCTTCGAGGTCATTACCAAGGTGCCCCCGACGCTCCACACGCCCCTCATGTCCGGGTCGAACGCCATTTCCGGAATCACCGTCATCGGCGCGATGATCGTGGCGGGCGAGGGCAACGATCAACTCGGCGCCTTTCTGGGGATCCTCGCGGTGGTCTTCGCGATGACGAACATCGTCGGCGGATTCCTGGTCACCGACCGGATGCTGCAGATGTTCCGCCGGGACAACAGCCGGGAGAGGGGCGGGCACAAGAAATGACGGCCTTCGTCGAACTCTCGTACTTGCTCGCAGCGGTCCTGTTCATCACCGGGCTGAAGTGGCTCTCTTCGCCGGCGACGGCGCGAAAGGGCAACGGACTGGCGGCCTGCGGGATGCTGATCGCCATCGTCGTCACGCTTCTCGACCAGCAGATCGTCTCGTTCACCGGGATCTTCATCGGGCTCGCCATCGGGACCGCCATCGGCGCCGTCCTCGCGCGAACCATCAAGATGACGGCCATGCCGCAGATGGTGGCGATCCTCAACGGCTTCGGCGGCGGGGCGTCGGTCCTGGTTGCGGGCGCCGAGTTCATGCGGCTTTCCGCCGAAGGTGTTCCGCCGGTGGACGTCGGCATCAGCGTCCAGTTCAGTGTCCTCGTCGGCGCGGTGACGTTTTCCGGAAGCTTCGTCGCGTTCGGCAAGCTGCAGGAAGTGGTCACCGGCCGGGCGGTGACCTACCCGCTGCAGAAGCCGCTGAACGCGCTCCTGCTGCTCGCGATCCTCGCCGTGGCCGCGTTCCTCGTGGTCGCGGAGCCCGGGACCGGAATCGCGGCGTCGCTCGAAGGCGTGTTCGGGGAAGGCGTCGGCATCCCGCTCGCCATTCTGGTCGCCCTGTCCCTGATCCTGGGCGTGCTCTCGGTATTGCCCATCGGCGGGGCCGACATGCCCGTGGTTATTTCGCTTCTGAATTCCTATTCCGGGATCGCGGCATCCAGCACCGGTTTCGTGATCGACAACGACGGACTCATCATCAGCGGGGCATTGGTCGGGGCGTCAGGAATCATTCTGACGATGATCATGTGCAAGGCGATGAACCGGTCGCTCGGCAACGTCCTTTTCGGCGCGTTCGGCGCCGGGGCCGCGGAAGCGGAGGTTGAAGCAGGACCGGCTGGGAGCCGGAGCTATCGCCAGGTCACTACAGAGGACGCGGCGGTCATGATGGCCTACGCGAAGTCGGTGGTCGTGGTGCCGGGATACGGTCTGGCGGTTTCCCAGGCCCAGCACGCGGTGCGCGAGCTGGCCACGTTGCTCGAGTCGCGCGATGTGGAAGTCAGGTACGCGATCCACCCCGTTGCCGGGCGCATGCCGGGTCACATGAACGTCCTTCTGGCCGAAGCCGACGTGCCCTACGATCAGCTGTGGGAAATGGAGCGGATCAACCCGGAGTTCGACCGGACCGACGTCGTCCTCGTCATCGGAGCCAATGATGTCGTGAACCCCGCGGCGCGCGAGAACAAGTCCAGCCCCATTTACGGCATGCCCATTCTGGATGTCGACAAGGCGGCCCAGGTGATCGTCATGAAGCGAAGCATGAACCCCGGCTTTGCGGGAATCGACAACGACCTGTTCTATGCTCCGAACACCTCGATGCTGTTCGGAGATGCGAAGGCGTCGCTGGCGAAGCTGATCTCCGAAGTCAAGGACGCATAGCCCCGCAAGTCGGGGACGAATTCACTGTCCCCGAGTTGCTATCATGCGCATCGGGCGTTTATTGCCGTCCCGACGAAATCATGCGAATTCTCATAGCCGGGGGTGGCCAGGTCGCCGCCCTGATCGCCCGTCGACTCATTCGCGAAGGAAACGAAGTCGTCCTCGTCGAGCAGGACGCCACGCGCTGCCGTGAGCTGGAGGAGTCCCTGGACGCCAAGGTCGTCCAGGGAAATGCCGCCAGCATCCAGGCCCTCACCCGCGCGGGCATCCAGGACACCGAGATGCTGATCGCGGCCACGAACTCCGATGCCACCAACATCCTCTCCTGCCTCGTGGCCCAATCCGAATCCGACGTCCGCGTCAAGGTCGTCCGCATGCGGACCCATGAGGTCGACGAGTGGCGGCGCGTGACGAAGGATTCCGGGCTCGGGATCGATCAGATCATTCACCCGGAGTCGGAAGTCGCCGCGCAGATCATGGGCGTGCTGAACTATCCCGGTATTTCCGAGATCACCGATTTCGCCGGGGGCGCGGTGCGCCTGTTCGGCATGAACGTCGAAGCCGGCGGCCGCGTGGCGGGGAAGACGCTGGTCGAACTCCAAAAGGCCGGACCTCCCGAGAACTCCCTGATCGCGATGATCTTCAGGGGTCAGGAAGTGATCATTCCCCACGGCGCGGTGCAGTTGAAGATCGGTGACCACATCTACGTGATGACGACGCGGGAGAACCTCGACGCGACCATCGCCTTCATGGGGCTGCAGCCCAGAAAGACGGTGAGCCGCGTGTTCATCGTGGGGGGGCGGCAGCTCGGGATCGGTATCGCGGAGTTGCTCGAGGAACGGAACGTCCAGGTGAAGTTGTTCGAGAAGGACCTGGCGCGGTGCGAACGCATCTCGACGATCCTGGGCAAGACCATCGTCGTCAACGGCGACGGGACCGACCAGAATACGCTGATCGAGGAGAACGTGGGGGGAGTCGACGCGTTCCTCGCCCTCACCGGCGACGACGAGGACAACATCATCGCCTCGCTGCTGGCCCGGCGCCTCGGCGTGACGAAGGTCGTCGCCCTCATCAACCGGATGACGTATCTTCCGATGGTCCAGCGCCTCGGCATCAATACGACCGTCAGTCCTCGGCTCACGGCCGTCGACAGTATTCTCCAGTACGTGCGCAAAGGGCGTGTGCTCTCGGTGACGACGTTCGGCGAAGATGCGGCCGAAGCGATTGAGCTCATTGCCACGACCGGAACCGAATACGTCGGCAAGCCACTCCGGGACGTTCGGTTCCCGCGGGGGGCCATCGTCGGGGCCATTGCCCGCCCGGACGGAACCGTCGTCGTTCCACGGGGGAACGTGGCGATCGAGCCGGGCGACCGGGTCATATTCTTCGCGATGGAGAGCGTGGTCAGCGAGCTGGAGTCGGCGTTTCTTTCAACGTAGGGCACATTGATTCGAGTCGCCTCGGTAGCGTACGTCCTCGGCCAGTTCGTGGTCGCGTTTTCCGCGACGATGGCCGTACCCCTTCTTTACGGTCTGCTTTTCGGAGGCGAAGGCGTTGGCGCCTTTCTCTACGCGATGGCCATCACGGCCATGGCGGGATTCCTGGCGATGCTGGTCACGGCAAAGCCCGAGAGCGAACTCAGCCAGCGCGAAGGCCTGCTGCTGGTCGTCGCCATTTGGGGAGCCGTCGGCGTGTTCGGCTCGTTGCCCTTCCATCTTTCGGGATATTTCCCGAGCTACACGGACGCTTTTTTTGAGTCCATCTCGGGATTCACGACGACGGGAGCCACGATCCTGACGGATGTGGAGGCCCTTCCGGGTCCCGTGCAGCTCTGGCGGCACTTCGCACACTGGGTCGGTGGCATGGGAATCGTCGTCCTCGGAATCGCCATCCTTCCCCTCGTCGGTCACGGGGGCATGCAGCTGTATCGCGCCGAGTTCTCCGGGGCGAAGTCGGAACGCCTCAAGCCCCGCATCACCGAAACGGCGCTGTCGCTGTGGAAAATCTACGTGGCTCTGACGGCGATCGAGGTCGTCCTCCTGCGGCTGGCCGGGATGTCGTGGTTCGACGCCGTCTGTCACGCGTTCTCCACAATGGGAACCGGTGGATTCTCCACGAGAAACGCCAGCATCGGGGCCTTCCAGAGCCCGTTGATCGAGACGATCGTCATCGTCTTCATGCTGCTGGCCGGGATCAGCTTCATTCAGCACTACCGGATCTGGGTCGAGAAGAGCCCCAGGAGCCTGCTCGGTGACTACGAGGTTGGCTATTACGTGTCGATCGCCGTCGTGAGCACGGTCGTGATCGGGGGAGTCCTCGTCGGGATCAGCGGGTATGCACCCGGTCCCGCGGTCCGGAACGCCCTCTTCCAGGTG
>CAZTTI010000013.1:0-5200 GCA_964615925.1 uncultured Solibacteraceae bacterium | reverse complement strand
GTCTTCGGCTCGATGGCGACTGCGATGACGGGTTCGGGAAACTCCATCGCCTCGAGCAGGACAGGAGCGCCTACCTTGCAGATCGTATCCCCGGTGGTCACGCCCTTGAGTCCGACGGCCGCCGCAATGTCCCCGGTGTAGATCTCCTGGATCTCCTCACGCTTGTTCGCGTGCATCTTGAGAAGGCGGCCCACGCGTTCCTTGTTGTCCTTGACCGTGTTGTAAACGGTATCTCCCGTTTTGAGATGGCCTGAATACACCCGGAAGAACGCCAACTGACCCACGAACGGGTCATACATGATCTTGAACACCAGCGCCGAAAACGGCTCGGAATCGTCCGCCTTCCGGGTCACTTCGGCCGACCGGTCCGGCGTGAGGCCGACGACCGCGGGGATGTCCATCGGCGACGGCAGGTAGTCGACGACGGCATCAAGCAACTGCTGGACACCCTTGTTCTTGAACGCCGACCCGCAGAGCACGGGCGTGATCTTCATGTCGATGGTCGCCTGGCGGACGCCGGCCTTCAGCTCGTCGATCGAGATCTCCTCGCCATTGACGAACTTCCCGAACAAGGCCTCGTCGGCCTCGCTCGCGGCCTCGATGAGCTTCTCCCTCCGCGCGGCGACCTCTTCCTTCAATTCGTCCGGAACGTCACCGATGGTGAACTCGGCGCCCAGGGTCTCGTCCTTGAAAATGATGGCCTTCTCCAGGATCAGGTCGACGACGCCGAAGAACTTGTCCTCCTTGCCCACGGGCCACTGGAGACAAACCGGATTCGCGCGGAGCCGCGTCTTCATCATCTCGATGGCATTTTGAAAGTCCGCCCCGGTCCGGTCCATCTTGTTGACGAACGCGATCCGGGGCACGCGGTACTTGTCCGCCTGACGCCAGACTGTCTCGGATTGGGGCTCGACGCCGGCAACGGCGCAAAACACGGCGACGGCGCCATCGAGCACGCGAAGGGAACGCTCGACTTCTGCGGTGAAATCGACGTGTCCGGGGGTATCGATGATGTTGACCCGGTACTGGTTCCAGAAACAGGTGGTGGCCGCCGACGTAATCGTGATGCCCCGCTCCTGCTCCTGCTCCATCCAATCCATGGTCGCGGTACCTTCGTGCACTTCGCCGAGCTTGTAATTGATTCCGGTGTAATACAGAATCCGCTCGGTCGTCGTGGTTTTCCCGGCGTCGATGTGCGCCATGATGCCGATGTTCCGAGTTTTTTCGAGTGGGACTTTCCGTGCCATTTGAGAATATTCCTTAGCTGACTTCTGCTTTCTCGAGCAGGGCGTTCTCTACCTGGGTTTTCACCATCGGTAGTGAGCGAACGCCTTGTTGGCGTCAGCCATTCGGTGCGTATCTTCCTTTTTCTTGACGGCGTTTCCCCTGTTCTGAGCCGCTTCCAGAATTTCGGCTGCGAGCTTCTCCTCCATCGAATTCTCGGACCGCGCGCGGGAATACCCGATGAGCCAGCGAATGCTCAGGGAAGTCCGGCGAACCGAAGTGACCTCCATCGGAACCTGATAGGTCGAACCGCCGACGCGTCGCGACTTGACCTCGAGCGTCGGTTTGACGTTCTCGACCGCCTTCTTGAAAACCTTCAACGGATCGTCGCTCGCCTTCGACTCGACGATCTTCATGGCGCGGTAGAACAGCCCCTGCGCGACGCTCTTCTTTCCTTCCCACATCATCTGGTTCACGAACTTCGAAACCAGCGTGCTCGAGTACACCGGATCCGGGAGGATCTCGCGCCGCACAATATGTGCTTTTCTGGGCATAGGAACCTCTGAGCGACCTCCCCGGCCAGACGGGAAGCCGCGCCAAAATCACTCTTTTGAAGGTTAAGGACCTATACCCGGGGAAGGTCCCGGAAGCAGATCCTTGGGTTAATAGTCGCGCCCGGACCGCGGCTGTTCGCCTGCCTGGTGGTCCGGACTTAACGCAAGGGCCCCGTACACGACGGGACCCTCTTTCGACCCTTGCTGTCGGCCTCGCGCTATGCCTTCGGGCGCTTGGCTCCGTATTTGGATCGACCCTGTTTTCGATTCGCAACTCCCGCGGCGTCGAGCGTCCCGCGAACCACGTGATAGCGGACGCCGGGAAGATCTTTCACACGACCGCCGCGAATCAGCACGATCGAGTGTTCCTGCAGGTTGTGACCGATGCCGGGGATGTACGTCGTCACCTCAATCCCATTGGTCAACCGCACCCGCGCCACCTTGCGCAATGCGGAGTTCGGCTTTTTGGGTGTGGACGTGTAGACGCGGGTGCAAACCCCCCGCTTCTGCGGACAGTTCTGCAGAGCCGGACTTCCCGTCTTGTAGTTCGGTGATTTCCGGCCCTGCCGGACCAACTGGTTGAACGTCGGCACCCGCCAAACTCCTTTTTTCTTCCGTCAGACCAACTTCCGATCTTTTCCGTTTCGCCATCGCCATCGTGAAGAATCCAGCGACAGGCGAAACCCTTCGATCCTACTAGAACCTCTAAATTGCTGTCAATCCAGAGATTCGGCGTTTTCTCACGAGGTCGTCAGGAACTCCTGACCGCGATCGTCCTCCAAGGCCCCAACGGCGTCAGCGTCATCCGCTGCTGGAAGTTCTTCATCAACAAGCACTTCCGGCTCCTGGTCGTCGGTAAGATACACGTTCCGATAGTACTCGAGTCCCGTACCGGCCGGGATGAGGCGCCCCATGATGACGTTTTCTTTGAGGCCCCGGAGGTAGTCGATCTTGCCGCTGATCGATGCCTCGGTCAGCTCGCGCGTCGTTTCCTGGAACGATGCCGCGGAGATGAAGGAATCCGTGGCGAGCGACGCCTTGGTAATTCCGAGCAGGAGCGGCCGGCCTGTCGACGGTTCGCCGCCGTTCGCGCTCACGCGGTCGTTCTCCTCCTGGAATCGGAAGCGATCGACCTGCTCGTCGATCAGGAATTCGGTGTCCCCGACTTCCTCCACCTTGATCCAACGCATCATTTGGCGAACGATCACCTCGATGTGCTTGTCGTTGATGTTCACGCCCTGCAGGCGATACACCTCCTGGATCTCGTTCACGAGGTAGGCCTGCAGCTCCTTCTCGCCCAGGACGGCGAGAATGTCGTGCGGATTGCGCGGTCCATCCATCAGGGGCTCGCCAGCTTTGACCCACTCTCCTTCCTGCACGTTGATGTGAACGCCGCGAGGCAAAGAGTACTCGCGTTCGTGTCCCTCCTGATTGACCACGGAGATCTTGCGCTGGCCCTTGCTGATATCGCCGTACTTCACCATTCCGTCGATCTCGGTGATCACGGCCGTCTCGCGGGGCTTCCGCGCCTCGAAGAGTTCCTGCACGCGCGGGAGGCCGCCCGTGATGTCCTTGGTCTTGGTCGTTTCCCTCGGGATCTTCGCCAGAACATCCCCTTCATGGACCGCGTCGCCGTCGCCGACGATGAGGTGCGCCCGCGAGGGAATCAGATACTTCCGCAGAAGCTTGTTGCTCCCGTCGCGGATGTGGATGCTCGGCTGCCGCTTTTCATCCGGGGAATCCGTCACAACCCAGCGGGAAAGACCGGTCACCTCGTCGAGTTCCTCGTGCATCGTGACGCCCTCGACCAGGTCCTTGAACTGAACCGTGCCGCCGAACTCCGTCAGGATCGCGAAGGTATAGGGATCCCACTCGACGAACGTGGCCCCTTCATCGACGGCCTGCCCGTCATAGACCTTGAGCTTTGCGCCGTAGACGATGCTGTAGCGTTCCTTTTCGCGTCCCTTTTCGTCAACGATCGCGAGGACACCGTTGCGATTCATCGCGATCAGGAACCCCTCCTTGTCGCGCACCGTCTGCAGGTCGTGGAACTTGACGATGCCGGCGTTTCGAGCTTCCATGCTGGTCTGTTCGGACACGCGGCTGGCCGTTCCACCGATGTGGAAGGTCCTCATCGTGAGCTGCGTTCCGGGCTCGCCGATCGATTGGGCGGCGATGACACCGACCGCCTCGCCGATCTCGACCATGTTCCCGGTGGCCAGGTTTCGGCCGTAACACCGGACGCAGACCCCGCGCCGCGACTCGCAGGTCAGCACCGAGCGGATCTTCACGCGCTCGATACCGGCCGATTGGATCGCGTTGGCCAGGTCCTCGTCGATTTCGCTGTTCACGTCGACGATGGTCTTTCCTTCGTAGTCCTTGATCTTCTCGAGGGACACGCGTCCGATGATCCGGTCGCGCAACGGTTCGATGATCTCGCCGGATTCCACGATCGACCCGACGAAGATGCCGTCTACGGTTCCGCAATCCTGCTCGCTGACGATCACATCCTGAGCGACGTCGACGAGGCGGCGCGTCAGGTAACCCGAATCCGCCGTCTTCAGCGCCGTGTCCGCAAGACCCTTTCGCGCACCGTGCGTGGAGATGAAGTACTCCATGACGTTGAGGCCTTCCCTGAAGTTCGCCGTGATCGGAGTCTCGATGATCTCGCCCGACGGTTTGGCCATGAGCCCGCGCATCCCAGCGAGTTGCCGGATCTGCTGTTTGGATCCGCGCGCGCCCGAATCGGCCATCAGGAGGATGGGATTGAAATCGTGGCTCGCCTTTTCCGTGGTCTCCATCTCGCTGAACATGAGGTCGGAAATCTTCTCGGTCACGTCGGACCAGATCGCGATCACCTTGTTGTATCGCTCGCCGTTCGTGATCGCTCCGTCCCGATACTGCGAGTCCACGCGAACGACTTCGTTCTGGGCGTTGTCGACGAACTGGCGCTTTCCGGGAGGGACGATCAGGTCGTCGATCCCGATGGAAATTCCCGCGCGCGTCGCGAAGCGGAAGCCGAGATTCTTCACGCGGTCGAGCAGGTTGACGCACATCTCTGCGCCCTGGCGCAGGTGAACGTAGCTGACGAGTTGTCCAAGGCCCTTTTTCTTCAGCAAACCATTCACGAACGGCATCCCCTTGGGCATCGCGTCGTAGAAGATGACGCGTCCCACGGTCGTGTCGAGCATACGGTTCTCCACATCGAGCGGCGTCGCATGAGCGATGGCCTGGGGATCGTAGGCCGTCGTCATGTCGAGCAAGGAGCCAGTGAACCGAAGCTTGATGGGCGCCTGCGTCTCGACCTCGCCGGCCTCGTACGCCATGAGAACGCTCTCCACCGACCCGAACACTCGTCCTTCCCCCTTGGTTCCATCTTTCCCTCGCGTCAGGTAGTAGACGCCCAGAACCATGTCCTGCGA
>CAZTTI010000012.1:0-7593 GCA_964615925.1 uncultured Solibacteraceae bacterium | reverse complement strand
CACCGGAGAGCGGGTCGCCCTCCACACCGGGCACACCGACGCGGAGGTCGCTGAAATCCTCGGTCAGGCCGCCTCATCCCAGGCTGCCTGGAGCAATCGTTCGTTCACCGAGCGTGCTCAACACTTTAAAGCCATTGCAGCCCAGCTTCGAACCGAGATCCCGGACCTGGCGCGGCTCGTCGCCTCGGAGATGGGAAAGCCCGTTTCCCAGGGCGCCGCCGAGATCGAGAAGTGCGCGATGAACTGCGAATTCTACGCGGACCGGGCCGAGTCCATGCTGGCCGACGAGGTGCTCGAACTCGACGGTGCCCGCATCCGGTACCAACCACTGGGGACGGTCCTGGCGGTGATGCCGTGGAACTATCCGGTCTGGCAGGCGATCCGGTGCATCGCGCCCGCCGTCATGGGTGGCAACGCCGTCGTCCTCAAGCACGCATCGAACGTCATGGGGACCGCCATGGCCATCGAAAAAGTACTCGACCGCGCGGGTTTGCCTGAAGGAGTGTTCCGGACCCTGAGGATCTCGTCGCGTGACGTTCCGGCCGTCATTCAACATCCCGCCGTCTCGGCCGTCACCCTGACCGGCTCCGAGCCGGCGGGCCGATCCGTGAGCGCCGCGGCCGGGGCCGAACTGAAACCGTGTGTGCTCGAACTGGGCGGATCGGACCCGTTTGTCGTTTTCGAAGACGCCGGCCTCGAGGAGGCCGCCCGGGTGGGCGCCTGGGCGCGCAACCAGAACGCGGGCCAGAGCTGTATTGCGGCGAAGCGTTTCATCGTCGTGGATGCGGTCTACGAGGAGTTCCTGGAGCGGTTCACCGAAGAGGTTCGCGCGCTCGCGACCGGCGATCCGATGGACGAGGGCACCAAGGTGGGTCCGATGGCCCGCGTCGATCTTCGCGACGAACTGCACGAACAGGTCGTCGGTTCGGTGAAGGACGGCTCGCGCGTGACCGTCGGGGGCGTCGTTCCCGACGGCCCGGGTGCCTATTATCCCCCGACCGTCCTGGCCGAGGTCCGGCCGGGAACGCCGGCGTTCGATCAGGAGACCTTCGGTCCGGTCGCCGCCGTCGTCCGGGCTTCCGATGAGGCCGAGGCCATCGACCTGGCCAACCGGAGCCGTTTCGGCCTGGGCGCGTCGGTGTGGACCCGGGATCCGGAGCGCGCCGACCGCGCGGCGTCCCGGATCCAATCCGGGATGGTCTTCATCAATGCGATGACCCGGTCCGACCCCCGCATGCCCTTCGGCGGGATCAAGGCTTCCGGTTTCGGCCGCGAGCTGTGGGTCCAGGGGATCCGTTCGTTCATGAATGTCAAGACGGTTTGCACCGGCTGAGAGTTCTCGGGGGGGTGTCCGGCCGAGACGCGCTCTTTACTTCGGACGGGTCGTGCCCCTACAATTTCCTTTTGGTCGGGCTCGATGATTCCCGACCGTAGAACGGCACCTTCGGAGACGAAGGTGCTTTTTCTTGCCCGAAACTTTCGCGAGTCGGGCCCGGGTCGCTCGAGTGGTCTATGCGATCAGTCGCACTCATTGAGGAAGGCTACCTCGCCGGACTCCTGAAGGATTACTTCGCGGGCAACGGCAGGACCAGCTACATCGTTACCGATCCGGCAACGAGGCGGCACCTGCACCGGCTGGGCGAAGACGCTTCACTTCCCGGGCGAAACAACCTCTCCCTCCGCCGGCACCTCGGCGACGGCCCAGTCGATACCCTCGTCATCCAGTCCGACGACGTCGAACGCGTCCAGTCCGCGCTCGACGTCGCGGATCATTCCGGCAAGTTGATCCCGACGCTCGTCATCAGCGAGGAGAAGGAAGAGGTTTCCGCGCGCGCGCCATTCGTTCACTGCATCTCGATGAATGAACTACTCGAAGGCAACCTGAGCTGGCAACTGGTCCTGGCCCGGACGGCCCGGATCGTGGAGCGGGTCCGGAAACAGTTCGACAGTGCCCGGAATGTTCTGATCCTGCTCCAGGACGATCCCGACCCCGACGCGATCGCCAGCGGGCTGGCGCTGCGGCACGTCCTCAACCGGCACCGGCAGACGGCGACGATCGGGAGCTTCGGGCGGGCGACACGGCCGGAGAACATCGCGATGTGCCGTCTTCTCGACATCGACGTCGCCGCTTTGCACCCGGAAGACGTTCCCGAATTCGACCGCATCGCACTGGTCGACCTCCAGCCGCCGCACATCCGAACCCTGCTCCCGCGGATCGACCTCGTCGTCGATCACCACCCGGAGCAATTCGGCTACGAAACCGAAATTCGGGACATCCGGCCGCATTACGGCGCGACGGCCACGATCCTGCTCGAGTACCTGCTCGCCAGCCGGCACAGCGTCGGGCAACGGCTCGCAACTGCCATGCTCTACGGGATCAAGAGCGATACGTTCCTGCTCGGAAGGGAAACTATCGAGTGGGACGTCGAAGCCTTTTCCTACCTCTATCCGCTGGCGAACCACAACATCCTGCGGCGTATCGAGAGGCCGGAGCTGCCTCCTTCCGCGATCGACGCGCTGGGTCACGCCCTGAAGACCCGGCATGTCGTCGACAAGGTGGCCTTCGTTCACCTCGGGCGCGTCGTGCGCGAGGACCTGATTCCCCAAGTGGCCGATTTCAGTCTCCAGTTCGAAGGCATCGAATGGGCGGTCGTGACCGGAATCTTCGAATCCGACCTCGTAATCTCGGTCCGCAACGTGGGGCATGTCCGCGCCGCCGGGAAGGTTCTGAAGGACGCGTTCGCGGCGATGGGTGCGGCCGGAGGACACGCTTCGATGGCCAAGGCGATCCTTCCGCTTTCCCGGCTGTGCCAGGAGTTGGAAACTGGCGCCCGCCAGACCCGGGCCATCTATCGCAAGGTCGAAGACCGCTTCCTCGAAAGCCTTCGCAGCACGGCGAAGTGAGGGCCGTTTCCCCGTGAGGGCCGTCTTCCCGTGAGGGCCGTCATTCAACGCGTGACGCGGGCGTCGGTGCGTGTGGATTCCAAGGTCACGGGCCGGATCGGACGCGGATTGGTCGTACTCGTCGGCGTCGAGGACGGCGACACCGAGGACGACGCCTCCTTCCTTGCCCGGAAGACGGCCCGACTCCGGATTTTCGACCACGACTCCGGGCGCATGGACCGGGACGTTCTCGAAAGCGGTGGCGCCATCCTGGCGGTATCGCAGTTCACGCTCCTCGGAGACTGCCGCAAGGGGCGTCGTCCGTCCTGGACGCGCGCGGCGCGCCCGGAGGTGGCCGTCCGGCTCTACGAAGCTTTCGTCGCTGCACTGCGCGAGGCCGGAGCGCAAGTCGAGACGGGCGTTTTCCAGGCCACGATGGAGGTCGAACTCTCCAACGACGGTCCCGTTACGCTCGTTCTCGACACGCGGGAAGCGGGGCTCGCGAAAAAGCCGTAAATCCCTCAATTTTCAAACCCGTTACGGTTGACTGGAACCCTTTGTTTTCTTATCCTCGAAGGTTCTCGACCTGTCGATTTGTCGACGTGGCCCCTCGGGCTAGGCATCAATGGATCCCAAAGAGAATCCCATCGCGGTACCGCCGCAAGAAGACCTGACGGAGGTCAAGAAGCCGACCTCCCTGCTGGTCGCGCAGTTCTTCCTGTTTCCGTTGATCATCATTGCTTTCGGAGTGGGGATCTTCGTGCTGTTCGGCTACATCGCGTACGAGGAAAAATCTCCGGAATCCTACCTGGCCGTGATTCGCCAGAACAGCGGGTTTTTCGACCGCCGCCGCTGGCAGGCGGCGTCGGAACTGACCCACGTCATCGCGTCGCGTCCGGAGGAACTCCAGGGAACGCGGTTCGCGGGCGAGGTCCTCGCGGCGTACGTCGATGCCCGGCCTGATCCGGAGTCGGCTGCCGCATCCGATCCGGGGCGTGACCGGCTCCTGAATCTGTTCTCCATGGATCCCGATCAGGCGGCACTCCGGCGTTTCCTGGCGATGTGTCTCGGTCACCTCGAGCACGCGCCGGCCGTTCCCGCCCTTGTGGAAGGATTGTCGGACCCGGATGCCGAGACGCAGATCTGGACGATGTGGGCGCTCGGAAAGATTGCGGAAGAGTCCGCCGCACCGGCCGTCGCGGAGATGATCGGGAGCAACGACGCCGGCGTACGGAAGATGGCCGTTTACGTCCTTGGTGCGCTCGGCGACCGGTCGACGATACCGGCGCTGGCGGGCGCATTGAGCGATCCGGCCGCCGACGTCCAATGGAACGCGGCGATGTCGTTGGCACGCATGAATGACCCGGCCGGGCTGGACGTCCTGATCCGGCTGACCGACCGGGAATACCTGGCCGAGTTCACGGAGATGACCGAGGAAGACCGCGAACTGGTCATCACGAACGCCGTCCAGTGCCTGGGTTTGCTTCAGGAGGATCGCGCGCGGGACCTGCTCGCTGCTCTGAGCAAAAACGACCCGAGCGTTCGTGTTCGCGTCGCGGCCCAGGCGGCCCTGGCAACGTATTGATTCAATGATCGCCTTTTATTCGAGCCGAAGTCTTACTGGAGTTTTCGATGAGTAAAGAGAACCCTCCCTCGGGTGAATCCCGCCGATCGTTCCTGTCGTGGATGACCCTGGCGTGGGTGGCCTTCACCGCGTCGATTCTGGCGGCCGGCACGGCGGCGGGCCGATTCTTTTTCCCAAACGTCCTGTTCGAGCCGCCTTCGACGTTCCGGGCCGGCCGTCCCGAGGAGCTGCAGGTCGGTATCGTCGACGAGCGCTTCAAGGATGCATTTGGAGTGTGGCTCGTTCGCGACGAAGGCGGCGTCTACGCTCTGTCGACGACGTGCACTCATCTGGGATGCACGCCCAACTGGCTTTCGACCGAGCAGAAGTTCAAGTGCCCCTGCCATGGCAGCGGCTTCTACAAGACCGGGATCAACTTCGAAGGCCCGGCCCCGCGTCCGCTGGAACGGTACACGGTCAGCCTGGCCGAAGACGGTCAGATCCTGATCGACAAGAGCCGGAAGTACCAACAGGAAAAGGGCGAGTGGACGCTTCCCGGGGCGTACCTCGAGCTTTAGGGGCGCCGCGTTGACCGGAATCCGAACTCCATCAAGTTTCCGGGCATTTAATAATTTCGACCGAATCATTTTCCAACTATGAAGCAACTCAGGGAACTGCTTGCGATGCTCTCGCCCGCCAGGATCGGCGAGTCCATCCAGAAGAGCCAGGTCTATCGATCGATCTTTCGCGTGGGGTTGCCGGATTCCGACCGGAAGCGGATGCTCGTCATGCTGGGCAACGTCTTCCTGCACCTGCACCCCGTCAAGGTGCGGAAATCCGGGATCCGGCTCCGCTTCACCTGGTGCATGGGGGGGATCACGTTTTTCCTGTTCCTCGTTCTCACCTTCACCGGCCTGCTCCTGATGTTCTATTACCGGCCGACGATCGAATACGCCTACGTCGACATCATCGATCTGCGCGAACAGGTGCCGCTCGGAATCATGCGTGAGATCCATCGGTGGGGGGCCCACGCGATGGTGATCGCCGTGTGGCTCCACATGTTCCGCGTGTTCATGACCGGTTCCTACAAGCCGCCGCGGGAGTTCAACTGGGGGGTCGGCGTCATTCTCCTCGTCCTGACGCTGCTCCTGAGCTTCACCGGATACCTGCTCCCGTGGGACCAGCTTGCGCTGTGGGCCATCACGGTGGGTTCGAACATGGCCCGCGCGACGCCGTTCCTCGGTCAGGAGGGTCCCGGCGCCGCTTTGCTTGCGCTTGGAGACATTCCGCTGGTGAACAATACGAGCGACGCCCGGTTCGCCCTGCTCGGAGGGACGTTCGTGGGAGAGGCGGCCCTGCTCCGTTTCTATGTGCTGCACTGCGTGGGGCTCCCGCTCGTCGCGGGATTCCTGATGGCGATCCACTTCTGGCGCATCCGCCGCGACGGCGGGATCTCCGGACCACTCTAGAACGTCGAGAAAGCGGGAAGTCTCATGGAGACCATCAAGAGCATCATCAATTACCTGACCACGCCGGAGATCCTCATCTCGCTGTCGACCGTTCTGTTGTTCGTCTCGGCGAAGTACCGGCACATCTTTTACAGCAACGGCGCCGCGCTGATCCTGTTCCCGGCCCTGTTCCTTTTCATCGCCATCAGCATGTTCGATGAGGATTTCTACCTCATCGTGACGAAGCCGGACAACGTTCCCATCGTCGGGATGTTGTTCCTGGTGCCGTTTTTCACCTGGTTCGCGATGCGGCAAGCCGTCCGGAACGACCGGCGAATCGACGAAGGCAAGCCCGTGGTCGAGAAGGACGAAACCGCGGAGAAGGTCCTGTCGTGGCCGGATCTCGTGTACACCGAACTGATCTGCATGGTCCTGCTGACCGTGATCCTGATCGGTTGGTCGATCCTGATCCCCGCGCCTCTCGAGGAATCGGCGAATCCGGCGAACACGCCGAACCCGTCGAAGGCGCCGTGGTATTTCCTGGGCCTCCAGGAAATGCTCGTGTACTTCGATCCCTGGCTGGCGGGCGTCGTGTTCCCGGGGCTCATCATCGCCGGACTCATCGCGATCCCGTACATCGACACGAATCCGAAAGGCAACGGGTACTACACGTTCAAGGAACGCAGTTGGGAGATCATGACGTTCCTGTTCGGGTTCCTCATCCTCTGGATCCTGCTGGTCATTCTCGGGACGTTCCTCCGGGGACCGAACTGGAACTTCTTCGGGCCCTACGAATATTGGGACAGCCACAAGCTCGAAGCATTGGTGAACGTCGACCTTTCCGACTACATCTGGGTGCGTTTGTTGGGAATGGGGCGCCCATCGAACATCCTCGTCCGGGAAATGTTTGGATTCATCGCCGTGATTGCGTATCTGGTCATCCCCCCGATGATTCTCGCGAAAACCGTTTTCAAACAGTTCTACGCGAATCTCGGGCCGGCGCGCTATCACGTCATGGTGTTCCTCCTGCTGGCCATGGCGTCGCTGCCAATCAAGATGGTTCTGCGGTGGCTGTTCAACCTGAAGTACATCATCGGAATCCCGGAATACTTCTTCAATATCTAGCGATACGAGCATTCATTCCGACTGGAGCAAGCAGTGAGTAGCGAAACACCGAACGGCGGAGCAAAGAAGCCGGCTTTTCCACCCCCGGCCAAGAAGGATCCCGCGCTCAATATCGCGCTGCGGGGCGACCGGCTCTACGGCATCGACGGCCTGCACAAGTGGTTTGCGATCGCCAGCCTCCTGATGTTCGTCTTCACGGTCTGGATGATCGTCGACGACTACAGCCGCGAGTGGAAACGTTATCAGCGGACGTTCAACCGGATTCAGGTTCAGCGGACCCTTGCGGAAGGGCAGGCCGCGCTCGGCGCCATCGACCGCTCCGCGTACGACGAACTACTGGCCCAGCGGGCCCAGGCACAACAGCAGGCGGCCCAGAGCCAGGAAGCCATCAACGAGATCCGATCGCGAATCGACCGGTTGACCGCCCAGCATTACGCCGCCAATCAGGCCTATCTGTTTGCCCGGGCGACGTACGACGTCGAACGGTACGACTACGAGGAAGCCGTCGCCAACGATCCGGAGAATGCCGAAGCGCGCCGTGTGCGGGTCAATGAAACGCTCGGCGAGATCGAG
>CAZTTI010000011.1:0-15271 GCA_964615925.1 uncultured Solibacteraceae bacterium | reverse complement strand
CGCCACCGGCTGCCGGTGCTCCGCCACCCAGCCGGTGATCCCCTCGCCGACGCCGAGGCCGATGTGGCCGATCAGATCCGGGTGCGGGTCCTTCGACGCTCGCAGATAGAGCCGCGGATCGGATTCGGTTTCGTCGTAGAGATAGAGTAGGCAGGAATCGCCGCCGGTGACGTCGACCACGAGTTCGACGATCTGGGCCAACACCCTGTCCAGGTCGAGCGTGTTGCTGATGGACCGGCTGATCTGGTGAAGGATCCGCAGTTCCTGACTCGCGCGATCCAGAGACCTGCGGATGTCCTGAGGCGCTTCCTTCGTTGGCATAATCCAAGAATTGGGCACCTAAGAATGGCACGTTTTCCGGGGGGTGGCAACCTCCGCCGGGCCGGCGCTTTCGTTATGCTATAGACACGATGCGAAGGGATCTCATGGCCGCCTGCCTCGTCCTGGCCGCCGTCTCCGCGGGAGCGCTGTGGTCCTGGTGGACCGGCGGCATCATTGCCATTCTCGTGGACGTGTCCGGGCCTCCGGAGGCCAAGCTCGAAGCGTTCCGGGCCTACTTCGACGCGTGGGGTCTTTTCGCACCGCTGGTCTACGTCCTCATCGTCATCGTCGAGGCCGTCATCGCCCCATTGCCCGGCGCGATGCTCTATCTTCCCGGAGGTGTCCTCTTCGGCGGATTCTGGGGCGGCACACTGTCCCTCATCGGCAACGTCATCGGAGCCGGCGCGTGCGCGGTGCTGGTCCGGACCATCGTCGGGACGCGGTGGAGCATCGAGTTCTTCGACGGGGCGCGGCTGGCCCGGGCCCGGCGTATCATCGTCGACCACGGCGTGGTCAGCATCGCGATCCTCCGCGTGAACCCCCTGACCTCGTCGGATCTGGTGTCCTATGCCGCCGGACTGACGCCGCTCGCAACGTGGCGCATCATGGCCGGAACCGGGATCGGCATGATCCCGCTGTCGTACGTGCAGGCATACTTCTCGGTGGGCCTGTTCACGCTGTTCCCCTGGCTCGTCTGGCCCCTCGTCATCGGTTCGGTGATCTATCTGGTGGCGGCGGTGGTGATCGTCGTGCGGCTTCGAACGCCGCGCGAACCGGCGCCCAGCACCGGAGTCGCGCCATGACTCAGCGGAAGTCGACCGAATCGAAGATCCGCTGGAAGGCCGGCTGATAGCGGTCGAACTCCGGCTGGGGCGCGACGCCGATCAGGTAGTAGAAGCTCCCGTCGGGGCCGAAGGTCGAGACCAGCCATGCCCGTTCGCGCCCACCGAGAGGCGAGTCCAGCAGCAGACCCACCGACAGCGCCGCCCGGCCGTCGATGCGTCCGGACCGGTATCCCTCGCCCACGCGCAACGAGGGATTCGATTCGCGGAGGTTCTCCAGCAGTTGGTCCGTCGCGTCTTCGATCGTCACGTTGCCGCGACGATCCCGCTCGGGCTCGAACTCAGAGACGAGCAGCCCGTAGGCCATGGACCCATCGTTCAGGACGCCTCCCGAAGGCGCGGCCGTGACGCTGCCGTTCGACGCGGAGGCCGTCCAATTCGACGGATACTCGAATTGGAGGACCGAATCGCGATAGGTCTGAACGCGGTCGGAAGGAGGCTGGGGCCTTCCCGATACCGACGTCTGGCCGTTTGCCGCCGGCTCGCCCCCGGTGTTTTCCGCATCCGGTCCGGCAACGCCGGTGAGCCTCTCCTTGACCCGCCGGAAATCGGAGAAGTTGTCGACGTAGTTGTTCCGCCGGTCGCCCAGCCTGGCGATCTCCTCGCTGACCAACTGCGCGCGGTTTCCCGGATTCGGGTGGCTGCTGAAGAACTCCGACCCGCGATCGCCGGCCTCGGCCGCAAGCTTCTCGAAGAACTCCGGCATTCCGGTGGGGTCGTATCCGGCATCGTAGAGGATCTGCGCGCCGAGGAGATCGGCCTGCCGCTCGGCATCCCGCGAGTACTTGAGAAAGACCGTGTTGGCCGCAAACCCGACACCGACCTGGGTCAGCAGTCCCGCCACGCCGCCGCCACCGAAGATGCCGCCGAGAATCGCCAGGGGTGCCGAGACCAATTGTCCCTTGGACGCCTGGTTCGTGCCGTGCCGGAGCGCGACGTGGCCAATCTCGTGAGCCAGGACCCCGGCAACTTCCGCCTCCCGCGACGCCCTTTCGATGATCCCGCGGTTCAGGTAGATTGGGCCGCCCGGGAGAGCAAACGCGTTGATGGCATCGTCGTTGACGAGCCGGAACCGGTAGGGATATTGGAAACCCGTCGCGTGCTGGGCCAGCGTCAGTCCGAGGCGATTGACGTATTCGGCGAGGATCTCGTCTTCGATCAGTTCGAGTTCGGGTTCGGATCGCTCGATGAACTGGCGGCCCACGGCCACGTCGTCTTCAGCAGAATACAGGTTGAATCCCGGCTCCAGTTCGGTCCGCTGCGCATGGAGGGGCAACGCCGCGAGAACGATCACGAGGAACAGGGCCAGGGCTGGGGTCCCCTGCCTTCTGATGAATTTCGTTGTCATGATCTTCTCCCCGAATCGGCCCCCTGAAGACAATTAGACCCGCCCGGACGGGATTCGTAACCCGGCCATGCGCCGAAGACCCGGCCTTTCCATCGTATCTTGGGAACGTCCCTCGGTGAAGGGTATTTGCCGCAGGTCAGTCCCCCACCGGCTGGACGACATCCTCGTAGGGATGTTCCTGGGTGATTCCGCCGCACTTCCGGAAGACCCGAAGCGCCTCCTCGTAGTGTTCGGGCCGGATCGCGGGATCGACGTTCCAGCAACCGAGCCCCTTGTAGGCGGCGACGCTCGAGGACAACACGCCGAGATTCGATCCCTTGAAGAACGGCGCGATCATGGCCGCGATCTTCCCGGCCGGGCCCTCGATCGACCACCTCAGGCCCTCCCTGAAACCGGCCACGAAGCGGCTTGCGGTGTCGGTCTCGAGGAATCGCGGCATCGCACAAAGGCTGCTGAACGCCAGTTCGGGTAGAATGGCGCCGACGCTGCCGGCAACGTGCCCGATGCCGTCTCGCGCGAGCTGCTGAGGCGCCGGCCCCTGAAGGTGGATGAAGTCCCCCGTCCCTTCCCGGAAAGCGGCCATCATCTGGTCGGGCGTTCCGAGGTCGACCACCTCGACCCGGCCCCAGTCCACGCCCTGGGATTCGGCGGCGAAACGCAACATCGCGATCGGTTGCGGACCGTGGTCGGCGAGGAGGGCCCGACCCTCGAGCCTCTTCCAGTCGAACGGCCCGGCGTCATGCGCACTCGCTACGGCCGTAATCGACAGCCCGCCCATCCCCCGCTCGCTGATCCAGAAGCCGTCGCGGCGGTTGATGGCCGCGAAGTGGCGGGGCGCGCTCGGTATTCCCTTCTCCCGGCGCGACCAGCTCGACGAGACCGCCGACTGGATGACGTCCACCTCCCCGTCCTCGAGCATCTTCCACGGGTCGTCCCCGGGCCGGCGGACGGCATATGCGGACTCGATGCCCAGGTCGGCCAGGAACCCGCCAGCGATGGACGCGATGAGGGGCGTGTAGAAGGTCCCGTGCCTCATGACCAGGACGCGCACCCGTTCGGAACTCATGCGGTCGTCTCCTTTCCGGGCAATACACTACAGAATTCCCGGACCCGGAAACAACTCTTCCGGGCCGTTCGTTGTTAATGCGTCCCGCGCTGGCCCGTTGTTTAAACTGGAGAGAAACGATGGCCGAACACACCGAACCACGCACCCAGGCCCCCCCGGCGGCCAGCTCCCCCACCCCAGGCCCGGGGGCACACGTCGAGGAACTCTTTCTGGCCCACTACGACCTGGTCTACCGCACCGCGTACCGCGTTACGGGAAACTCCACCGAGGCCGAGGACGTCCTGCAAACCCTGTTCACGCGCCTGGTGACGAGGTTCCCGCCGGGAGTGGACGGGCATTGGCCCGCCTACCTCAAACGCGCCGCGATCAATACGGCACTGGATATCGTGCGCCGGCGGGCACGTGAAGCCGACATCGGGGACATGGCCGACTGGATCGAATCCTCCGACCCGGGACCCCATCGTTCCCAGGTCAATCTCGAGCTCGGGGACAAGCTGCGATCCGCGCTCGCGGCCATGAATCCCACGACGGCGGAGATGTTCGTCCTCCGCCACGTCGAGGGCTATCCGAACCGCGAGATCGCGGAAGTGTTCCGCACGTCGCCCGGTTCCGTCGCCGTGACCCTGTTCCGCGCCCGCCGCTCTCTCCGCAAGACACTCCGAACCTTTCGAGGGACATCGAAATGACCAAGCCGAACGGAAAGACCGACCCCCTCCAGCGAGCCATCGACGGGATTCAGCACACGGTCCCTGCCCCCGGGGAATCCGAGGAGGCCGGCGCCCGCGTCTGGGCCCGCCTCTCGGGTCGCCTCTCCAGTGATGAGTCCGGCGAGGACTCCCCCGGGCACAACCCCGTCCTCGCCGGTTGCGACGACTATCAGGCGTTGATCGGCCCCTACCTCGCCGGGCGCCTGCCCCCTTCCCGCACCCTCCTGTTCGAGGATCACGCGCGAACGTGCGCCGCGTGCCGCCGGGCACTGGACGGCGCGCGCCGGCCCGAGACCGAACGAGCCGCGAACGCCGTACCCGCCGGTGGACCGAACCGGCTCGTCTGGACCGGTCTTGCGGCCGCAACGATACTGGCCCTCGCCCTCGGCGGCGGCCCCTTGCTCCGGCTCCTGGTTGGGTCCGATGCCAGCGCCACGGCGGCATCGGTCACCGGCAGGCTCTTCCGGATTGCGGGGAACGGGCTCGAACCGATCGCTCCGGGGGATTCCATCGGCGTCCGGACACCGATCCGGACGGCAAGTGATTCCGGGGCGTTGCTGGACCTTTCCGACGGCAGCCGGATCGAGCTCGGGGAACGCACCGAGGTTTCGATCGTTCCGGCCCGCGACGGCATTCGCATCGACGTGGAACGCGGCCAGATGATCGTCCGGGCGGCGCCGCAGGGCGACGGGCACCTCTATGTGTCGACCGACGACATCGACGTGGAGGTCGTCGGGACGATCTTCTCCGTGAACGAAGGCAGCAAGGGGGCGCGCGTTTCGGTCCTCGAGGGCGAGGTGCGCGTGATTCAGAGCTCGATGACCCAGTCGCTGTTTCCCGGCGAGCAATATTCGAGCTCGGAGAGCCTGACGGAAGTCCCGATCTCCGAAGAGATCGCGTGGAGCCAGGAACGCGCCGAATACATGGCCCTCGTCGAGGCGTTCTCCGGATTCAGCGAAGAGGTCGCCCGGGCGACGGCCAACGATCTCCGCTACGGATCGGCCCTGCTCGGCCGCATTCCCCAAGGGACGAAGGCGTATGTGGCGTTTCCGAACCTCGCGCGGACGATCTCCACGGCCTACGACGTGTTCGTCCGCCGGGTCGAATCCAACGCCGTCACCCGGGAGTGGTGGAACGAACTGGAGAACTCGGAATCGTTCGACTCCGCCGCGCTCGAATCCATGGTCGGTTACCTCCGGTCCTTTTCGGACCAGGTCGGCAACGAGGTGGTTTTCGCCCTGGTCGTCGATGGGGACCGCACCGATCCGGTCGTGATGACGGAAGTCACCGACGCCACCCTCATGGGCGATCTGCTGCGGGGACTGCGGGCCACGGGACAGATCCCCCTGGCCGTAGCGACGTCGGCCGCGGAGCTCGCGGCGGCCGATCCCGACGCCGGGATCGTGGCATATGTCGCCGACGGCCTCCTGGCCTTCTCGCCCTCGCGCGACATCCTGACCAGCGTCGTGGAGGGTTCGGTCACGTTCGTCGGAACGCCGTTCCACGGGGCGATCGCCGAGACGTACTCCGAGGGCGTCGACTGGCTCTTTGCACTCGACCTCGATGAAATCGTGGTCGAAACCGGCCCCAATACCCGAGAAGAAGGCGGAGAAATAGACCCGTTGGCCGGATTCCTCGGCTTCAACCAAGTGGACAACCTGATCGTCGAACACAAGACCGTCGCGGAGAACCCCCGCACACGCGCCGTGATGACGTTCCTTGGAGAACGCACGGGCCTGCCCTCGTGGATCCGCGACGCCGGGCCGATGGGGAGCCTCGAGTTCATTTCTCCCGACGCCGTCGTGGTCGCGGGAGGATTGACCCGGGACGCCGAGGCCGTCGTCCAGGAGATCCTGGGCTTCATCCAGGCGAACTCCTCGGATGCGTGGATCGAGATCGAAGAGTTCCAGCGCGAACACCGGTTCGACCTCGAATACGATCTCCGATCGACGTTCGGCGGCGAGTTTGTCGTCGCCATCGACGGACCGCTGGTCCCGGTACCTTCCTGGAAACTGATCGCCGAGGTCTACAATTCCGCGATTCTCCAGAACACGATCGACCGGATGGTGTTCGAGATCAACCGGGTGGTGGTTCCGGAAGGCCATCCGCCGGTGACGATCGAGGCCGAGACCGTCGGCGGACAGATTTACTACGCCCTCTACCTCAGCCCCGAGAGTCCCATCCACTACACGTACACGGGCGGATACATGATCGCAGCGCCGAATCGAACCCTCGTCACCCAGGCGCTCCAGTACCAGCAGGCCCGGTTGTCGCTCGCGGCTTCCACCGCGTTCCGGGATCTCATGCCGGCCGGAAGCGAAAACCACTGTTCGGCGGTGGCGTATCAGAACGTGGCGTCCTCGCTCGAGGGCCTGGAGAGCTGGCTCTCCGGCCTTGCCGAGGATGCTGGAGAAGATGCCGGGGCGCTGTTGGGGATCATGAACCGGCCGGCCACGCTGGTCTGCGTCGTCGCCAGCGCCGACCGGATCGAAGTCCTCAACGAAGGCGAATCGCCGTTCGGCTGGATGGAGATCGGAGGAGCATCGATCCTTTCGGGACGAATGGGAACAGAAGCCCCGTAGGAACTAATCCGCTCGAGAGTGCGTATCATTCCCGTCACGAATGACGAGATCAATCACCACGAGCACGCCCCCGATCGAACTGGACCACCTTTCGGTGCGGTTGGGGGCGCGCACGATTCTTTCCGACCTGGACGCGCGCCTCGAAGGCCGGTCGATCGGGCTCCTGGGCCCGAACGGCGCGGGCAAGAGCACGCTCATGCAAACCCTGCTGGGCTTTCACCGTCCGGCTTCCGGGACGGCCCGGATCTTCGGGCTGGATAGCCCGGCCGATGCCCGCCGGATCCGCCAGGATCTGGGTTTCATGCCGGAAAACGACGCGTTCGTCGCCGGCATGAGCGCGATCCGGCTGGTCCGGATGATGGGTGAGTTGTCGGGACTGCCACCCCACGTCGCGCTCGAACGATCCCACGAGACCTTGTTCTTCCTCGGTCTGGGCGAGGCCCGGTATCGCGGGGTCGAAACGTATTCGCTCGGCATGAAGCAACTGGCCAAGCTGGCGGCCGCTACCGTCCACGGGCCGCGCATGCTCATCCTCGACGAGCCAACCAACGGACTGGATGCAAACGGACGCGCGCGGATGATCGACATCATCCGGACGATTCGCGACAGCGGCCACACCCGCATCCTGCTCTCGTCGCACCTGCTCAAGGACGTCGAGGAGTGCTGCGACGAGGTCGTCATCCTCAAGGACGGACGCCTGGTCCAATACGCGAACCTCGAGGCGGAACGCCGCACCAACCGCAAGTTTCTGAACCTCGAAGTCCACGGCGCCCCCGAAGCGTTTCTCGAGGCGGCACGCGGGCACGGCTGCGAGATCGCCGTCAACGGTGCGCGCCGGATCAAAATGGTTCTTCCCGAAGCGGTGGAAGTGCGCGACCTCTACCGGTTCGCAGCCACGACCGGCGTGGAGATCCAGCGCCTCAGCGCGAAGCGGGACTCGCTGGAGGAGATCTTCATGAAAGCGATGGAACGCGGAGGGACCGATCGTGGCGGTCTATAGACAACACTACACCGCGTACGAGGATCGACGGACCCCGCCGGCCTCGCGGTTCTGGGTACTGACGCGCTTTGCCTTCCAGGACGTGTTCCGCCGCAAGTTCGTCCTCATCTACTTCGTGTTGTCGTTCGTCCCCTGTCTCGGGGCCGGCGCCGCGATCTACCTCAACCACAACGTCGCGCTTCTCCTGGCGTTGTTTCCCGGTGAAACGATCGGAGCGTTCCTCGACATCAACGCCAACTTCTTCTCCGTCATTATGGGAATCCAGTCCGCGCTGGCGTTTTTCCTCGCCGCGCTGGTCGGTCCCGGACTCGTCTCGCCGGACCTGACCAACGGGGCCTTGCCGCTCTTTTTCAGCCGACCTTTGAGCCGCACCGAATACACGCTCGGGAAGTTCGCCGTGCTGGCCGTGCTGATCTCGCTCATTACCTGGGTTCCGGGCCTGATCATGTTCCTGATGGAAGCTAGCCTGTCCGGATCCGATTGGTTTCTGGCCAACTTGCGCCTTGCGGCCGGCATCTTCATCGGGTCGTGGACGTGGATCGTCACGATCTCCCTGCTGGCCATTGCCCTGTCGGCCTGGGTCCGCTGGCGTCCCGTTGCCGGGGCGCTTTTGTTCGCCTTCTTCTTCGCCACTTCGGGGTTCGGCGCCGTCGTCAACGAGATCCTCCGGACGAACTGGGGGACGATGATGATGATCGGGGAAGTCATCGATGCCGTCTGGGAGTGGCTGATGACGGGGACGGTTGCGGCCACCACCTATCCTCTGCCCGTCTGGACGGCCTGGTTTTCCCTCTTCCTGATGTGGGCCACCAGCGTCGCGCTCCTCTGGAAGAAGCTCCGGGCCTATGAGGTCGTACGATGACGGGAGCCGAGGCGCAAATCGTCCTGTCCGGCGTGTCGAAGTTCTACGGCGAGGTCCTCGGGGTCAACAAGGTCCACCTCACGATTCCGGCCGGAATCACGAGCCTGGTCGGGCCCAACGGATCGGGAAAGACGACGCTGATGAACCTCATCACGGGTTTGCTCCGTCCGTCGGCCGGCACGATTTCCGTCTACGGCCTGTCTGCGGACGACCCCGAGCGTTTCTATCCCCTCATCGGCTACGCGACCCAGTTTGACACGTTTCCCCGCCGCATCCGTGGGTATGACCTCGTCCACGGCGTGATCTCGTTTCACGGCTACAGCGCCGGCGAGACGCGGGACCGGACAATGGCCGTATTGGAGCGCGTCGGCATGGTGGACGCGGCCTCGCGGCGGGTCGCGGGCTACAGCAAGGGCATGCGGCAGCGGATCAAGTTGGCGACCGCCATCGCCCACGATCCGCGCGTGTTGATCCTCGACGAGCCGTTGAACGGGCTGGACCCCATGGCGCGGGTGGAGTTCATCGATCTTTTCCAGAAACTGGCTACCGAAGGGCATCACGTCGTGGTCTCCAGCCACATCCTCCACGAGGTCGACATGATCTCCGATCAGGTGGTGATGATGAGCCAGGGTTACGTCGTCGCCGAAGGCCAGATCCAGTCGGTCCGCAGCGAGATCCGCGAGCACCCGTCGACGATCCTCGTGCGATCGGATCGTCCGGAGAGGTTGGCCGAGCGGCTTTTCGCCGACGGCAGCGTCGTCGAGGCGCGGATCGGCGAGGATTCGGCGAGTATCGTGGTCCGCACGCGCGACTCCGAAGGTTTTTATCGCGTCCTGAACCGCATCGTGATCGAAGAAGACCTGTCCATCGAAGCGGTCACCCCCACCGACGACGACGTCCACTCGGTCTACAAGTATCTGGTTGGCGGAGGCGTCACGTCATGAACCCCGATTCCATCTGGTCCGGCCGGCTCGTCCAGGCCGTCCGCATCACGCAATTCGAGTTTCGCCGGACGCTTTCGGCGCGCCGCTGGCTCCCCTCCGCTTTCGCGGCCTTCGGACCGTTCGCCATCGTGCTCCTCGCGCTTGCCCTAGGCGGCCGCGCCGGACGCGGCGACGGCCAGGGAGAGATCTCGATCGTCTTCGCGACGGTCTTCCAGACCTACATGCTGCGGCTGGCTATCTTCTTCGCGGCCATGGACACGTTCTCACGCCTGTACCGCGGGGAGTTGATGGAAAAGACGTTGCACTATTACCTGCTCGTTCCCGCCCGCAGGGAGGTCATCATCCTCGGGAAATACGTCGCCGGCCTCCTCCAGTCCGCGCTCCTGTTCGTTCCCGCGGTCGTTCTCACCTATGTCGCGATGTTCATGCTCGGCGGCGCCCGCGTCGTCGACGCCCAGTTCTCGAACGGCCCCGGCGCGAGCCACGCCGTTGCCTACGCGGCCATCACGCTACTCGCGCTCGTCGGCTACGGCGCGGTCTTCATGCTCTTCGGCCTGATCAGCCGGAACCCGATCGTTCCCGCCGTTCTCTTTCTGGGATGGGAATCGGTGAACATCTTTCTTCCGGCGGCGTTCCAGAAGGTCAGCATCATTCACTACCTGCAGTCGATCTGCCCGGTCCCACTCCCCTTCGGCCCATTTGCCGTGCTGACCGAGCCGACCTCGCCGTGGCTCTCCGTCCCCGGCATGCTCCTGGTCACCGCCCTTTTCATGGGACTGGCGGCGTTCCTGATGAGACGCGCCGAGGTCCGCTACGGCGGAGATTGAAGCCTCCCCCCGCCACACGCTCCGTTTTTTTGGTCTATCATCGACAGCCATGAAGCTGGGGCTGGTCGGATTGGGAAAGATGGGGGCCGGAATCGCCCGGCGACTGGCGGTCTCCGGCCATGACGTCGTGGGATTCGATCCATCCGCCGACGCCCGCGCCCGAGTCGCCATCCGGACCGAGTCGGATCTCGCGACGCTTTCCGCGCACCTCCCCTCCCCCCGGGTGATCTGGCTCATGGTGCCGGCCGGTTCCGCCGTCGAGGACACGATCGCGCGCCTTTCCACGGCTCTTGAACCGGGCGACATCCTCATCGACGGCGGAAATTCCAACTACCGCGACAGTCGACGGCGCGGGGAATCCCTCCGGGACGAAGGCATTCACTTCCTGGACGTCGGAACCAGCGGAGGGATTCACGGCGAGGCCGACGGATATTGCCTGATGATCGGCGGCGATGGCGCAGTCGTCGAGTCGCTGGGATGGCTCTGGAACGCGCTGGCGCCGGACCGCGGGTGGGGACACACCGGCTCTTCGGGGGCGGGACACTACGCCAAGATGGTCCACAACGCGATCGAATACGGGATGATGCAGGCGCTGGCCGAAGGATTGGCCCTGCTCGAGCGCCACCCCGATTTTGAGTTCGACCTCGCCCGGATGACCGAGATCTGGAACGAGGGAAGCGTCATCCGGTCCTGGCTGGTCGAGTTGGCGGGCGGCGCGCTCCGGTCCGACCCCGGCCTCGACGGAATCACGGCCGAAGTCGCCGACTCGGGAGAAGGCCGGTGGGCCGTGGCCGAAGCGATCGAACTCGGCGTCGCGGCACCCGTCATCACCGACGCGCTCCTGGCCCGACTCGGTTCGCGGGATACGAACGCTTTTTCGAATCGCGTCCTCTCGGCGCTCCGCCGTGAGTTCGGCGGGCATGCCGCCGGCCGGGGGACATAGTCCCGTTGGACGAGCCGGTCGTTCTGGCCCTCGATCTGGCTTCCGGTGGCGCGACCGCCGCGCTGGTCACGCCATCCCTGGACACCGTCTCATCGTTCGAATCGCCGTGGCGCTTCGTCGACGAAGGGTCCCAATCCTACGGGCTCGCGCCCGTCACGGTCTGGAACCATGTGGCCGAGGCCATCGGTGAAGTCACCCGCGCGGGACCGACGCCGGCCGCGATCGTGCTCACGTCGATGATGCACACGCTCCTCGTCACCGACCTCGATGGATCGCCCCGCGGCCCGGTCCGGACGTGGCGGGACCGCGCCCATACCGTTGACCCCTCGCGCTGGGCGCTGGATCCACGGGCCTACCGGGAACGCACCGGTTGTTATCTCCACCCGAGCTTCCCGGCGACCAAGCTGATGGCCCTGCGCCGGAAGCGGTCGGAGGAGTTGCGGGAACCGTTCCGCCTGGAGTCGATCAAAGGTCATGTTCACTGGATCCTGACCGGTGAACGAATCGAAGATCTCTCCACCGCCTCGGCTTCCGGCCTGGTGGACCTCGACACCGGATTTTGGGACCTCCCGACGCTGGATGCCCTGGAACTCGACCTGGCGAATCTTCCCGCGATCGTGGACCCGGCGGTCGTGGCGGGAACCGTCCGCCCTCGGGCAGCGGATCGGACAGGATTGCCCGAGGACCTCCCGGTCGTCGCGGGACTCGGCGATGGGTTCGCCGCGACGTTGGGCTCGGCCGGGGCGAGGGCCGGGCACCTGGCGGTCACGATGGGGACCACGTCCAGCGTCCGGACGGTTCGAACATCGCCCCATCGAGAGATGGACGGCACGTTCTGCTATCGCTTCGGCCGGGAGCGATTCCTCACCGGTTGCGCGTCGAGCAACGGAGGAAACCTCTTCGATTGGGCCCGGACGACGTTCGACGTTCGCGAAATCTCCCTCGGCCCGCGCGAGTCCGACACCGTTCCGCTGTTTCTCCCCTTCCTCGAGGGCGAGAGATCGCCGTTCTGGGACGCCGGACTCGAACCGCGTTGGGTCGATGTGGAACGGGCCCGCACCGTCGAGGACCTGGCCGCAGCCGTCGTCGAGAGCGCCGTGTTCGGGATCCGCCTGGCCACGACGCGCGTCGAGCACGTCGAGGGGTCGATTTCTTCCGCCGTCCTCTCGGGAAACGCGTTCCGCGACCATCGTGTCGGAGATTTCCTGGCCGATCTGGTCGATTTTCCAATCTTCGCCCCCGCCGCACCGGGCGAGGCGACCCTCCGGGGCGCTGCGAGGATCGCGTTCGAAACCCTGGGAGTCGACACGGAAGGAGCGATCGAGGCGATGTTGGAGCAGGCGGCCCGGGTGGGGGGGAGCGGCGAGGATGCAATTCGTGAACGCCGCCGTGAACGCTACCGTCGGTTCGCGAGCGCGCTCGGATCGAGCGCGCTCAGATCATGAGCCCGTCGCTGATTCGGCGCGCCCATCCCAACGAGTCGATGTATTGCCCTCTCAGCGTCATGGGGGCCAGTCCCGCGAACCGGACTTCGGACCAGTCGTTGCGCTCGTACGCCAGGACCGAGGAAAGGGCTTCTCCCATGGGCCCGCGGTGTTCGAGGAGCGCATCCTGGAGCACTTCGTTCAGACGGAGCTGCTCGATCGCCTCCTCGATCGATCGATCCATGAGGGCGTCGAGGACCGAGAACAGCCCGACGGTGAAAAACGACTCCGGATTGGAGAACTCCGCCGCCAGGGCCAGCCGCTCGCACTGCGCGGCACGGACGATGGCCGTGATCATCAGCTCGCGCGGCTTGTCCTCCATCCTCGAGAACATCAGGAGGCTCGCCCAGAGGCGGATCCGGTCCATTCCCACCAGTTTGACCGCGTGGCCGATCGACTCCACCTCCCGGTGGAGCCCCACAAAAGCCGAGTTCGCAAACCGCAACACCTGATAGCTGAGGGCGACGTCGCTTTCGATGGTCTCGACGATCTCGCCGAGCGAAACGTCGGGATTCCGCAGCTTCGTGAGCACCCGCAGGGCCGCCAGCCGGTTCGCGGGGACCTCGCGCCCGTCCGATTGCGGACTGCAGAAGAAGTACCCCTGGTAGAAATCGAATCCATGCTTGCGGCACCGTTCGAACTGTTCGTAAGTGTCGACGTGGGTCGCCATCCGTTCCACGTTGATCCGGGCCAGGCGATCGAGCGCGCGAACCAGGGATTCTTCGTCCATGCGCCCCGCGTCGACGCGGACGATGGTCGCGGCGTCATCCACACCGGCGCCGATTCGGGCGGTGTCGTCGACGGCCACCGTGTATCCTTTCGCCTTGAGCGCCCGGAGCTGTTGCTGGACGCGGGGATCCACCGACACGTCGCCCAGCACCTGGATCATCACGCGCTCGACGCTCCAGCCTTCGGTGAGGACCCCGCTCAACGCCGATCCCGGAACAGGCACGAAAGCGGCCTGTTTGCCCACGATCTGGTCGAGACCGATGGGCGAGAACGTGGCGAGCGCGGCCTGGGCGGCTTTCTCATCGTCGCGCGGCTCGATGGCCAGCTGGTAGGCATGAAGCCGGAGATCCGGGTCATGGACCGGATGCCGGCTCACGTAGGGTTTCTCGTTGGGGGCGTTCATCATCCCACCAGTCGCACGCCGCGTGCCAACCCCCGACGGACCGTAACTTGCGTCGAACGGCATCTTTTGGTCGAACAGGCCCCGTTGATCGGGGCCGCGGGCCTGAATTTTGACACGTGGAGTCGAGGTGGTGACTCAGATCCGGAGGCCGTCGCTGATTTGGCGCGCCCACGCCACCGAGTCGATGTATTGGCCCCTCAGCGTCATGGGAGCCAGTCGGGCGAACCGGACGTCGGCCCAGTCGTTCTGTTCGTAGGCCAGGACACAGGAAAGGGCTTCTCCCATCGGCCCCTGGTGCTCGAGAAGCGCATCCTGGAGCGCCTGGCTCAATGGGAGTTCTTCGATCGCTTCCTCCATGGGCCGGTCCATGAGGGCGTCCAGAACCGAGAGCAGCCCCACCGTGAAGAACGACTCCGGGTTGGAGAACTCCGCCGCCAGGGCCAGCCGCTCGCACTGCGCGGCACGGACGATGGCGGTGATCATCAGCTCGCGCGGCTTGTCTTCCATTCTCGAGAACATCAGGAGGCTGGCCCAGTGGCGGATCCGGTCCGTTCCCACCAGCTTGACCGCGTGGCCGATCGACTCCACCTCCCGGCGGAGTCCCACGAAGGCCGAGTTTACAAACCGCAGCAGGTGGTAGCTCAGGGCCACATCGCTTTCGATGGTCTCTTCGATCTCACGGAGAGGAACGTCGGCGTTCCTGAGCTTCGTCAGCACCCGCAGGGCGGCCAGTCGATTCTGCGGGACCTGGCTTCCGTCGCCGCGCGGAGTGCAGAAGAAATACCCCTGATACAAATCGAACCCGTGTTTCCGGCACCGTTCGAACTGCTCGTAAGTGTCGATATTCATCGCCATCCGTTTGACGTTGACCCGGGCGAGGCGATCGAGCGCGCGAACGAGAGAATTGTCGTCCATGCGCCCTGCGTCGATGCGGACGATCGTGACGCCGTCTACAACACCGGAACCCGCACGGATCCGGTCGTTGTCGTCGACGGCCACCGTGTACCCTTTGATCTTGAGGGACTGGAGTTGCTGCTGGACTCGCGGATCCACCGAGACGTCGCCCAACACCTGGATCATCACGCGGTCGACGCTCCATTCTTCGGTCAGGGCCTCGGCCAGGTCCGAGTTCAAAGCCGATTGGGGTACGGGAATGAGTGCGGGTTGCTTCCCGGCGATCTGATCGAGACCGATGGGCAAGAACGTGGCGAGC
>CAZTTI010000010.1:0-5637 GCA_964615925.1 uncultured Solibacteraceae bacterium | reverse complement strand
GTGCTCGACGAGATCGCCGGGACACTCGGAGGCGGCCGGGTCGCGTTCAGCATCGATCTCCGAAACGGGAAGCCCATTTTTTCCCCATCGTACCTGGAGTCGGAGGTGATCCGTCGTCCTGTCCAGATTGCCGCCCGCGCGGCCCGCGCGGGAGTGGGGACGGTACTCCTCATCGATCTGGCCCGCGTCGGCATGGGGCTGGGTCTCGATCTCGAATTGATTGACGAGATCCGGGCTGCCATCCCTGGACGCAGATTGATTGCGGGCGGCGGAATTCGAAGCAGGAAGGATCTCGCGACGTTATCCCGGACCGGATGCGACGGTGCGCTCGTAGCGACGGCACTGGTTTCGGGCCGGTTGAATCGCAACGATCTCGAATGACTCTTCGGAAGGAGTTCGAACCATGCGCTACCAGTTCCTCATCGACACCTACGAAACCGAACGCCTCAAGACCCTGAGCGTCTGGAGCATGTTCGAGGACCAGGATCTTCCGATACGGCCCCACCCGGAAGACAAGCGCGGCCGGAGCATTCAGGAACAGATGGTGCACCAGTTGGTGAGCGAGGATCTGTGGTTCCGGAAGACGCTGGGGATCGACGTCGATGCGCCGCCGTTGCCCGCATCGGAAACACGAGCTGGCTTCATCGAGCGTTACGCCGAGGACTCCGGACGACGTCTCGCGGCGCTCGGCAAGACCGGCGATTCCTGGTGGGAAGCGACGGTCGCGTTCTTCGGAGTCCCGCGGTCGCGCGCGTGGGTCCTCGTCCGGCGCGTCGCGCACACGGCGCACCACCGGGGCCAGCAGATGGCCATGCTCCGTATGCTGAATCGTGAGGTCCACAGCAACTACGGACCCACCGCCGACACGGGCGGCCTGGTGCAAAACCAGGCCGCGGTCATTTATGCCTATCCCGACGTGGATGCGCTGCTCGAACGGGAACTTTCCGGGGAACGCGCCAAGGCCCCGCTTCCCGGACCGGGGGAGAAGGCGCCGACGGAAAGGCCGGATTGATCATGTCCGCGTTCTAAGATCGTCCTGCCCTTTCACTCCGCGCCGCCCGGCGAAGGAGGCCCCATGCCGTCTCGCGCCCGCATCGTCTTCCCCGGATACCCCCACCACATCGTCCAGCGTTCGAATCGCCGGTTGAACGCCTTCCTCGACGACGAAGACCACAGGACGTTCATCGGTCTGCTTGCCGAAGCCGCGGAAGTTGAGCTTTCGATCTGGGCCTATGCGCTGATGCCAAACCACCTGCACGTCGTCGCGGTGCCGGTCGTCAAGCAGTCCATCCGTCTCGTCTTCGAGCGGAGCCTCCGGGAGTACGAACAGCGGTTCGTCGAGAAGTACCGGCCCGGGCTCCCTCTCTGGAAGCCGCGGTTGTACTTCTCGGTTCTCGATCGCCAGGCCTTTCTGTGGAAGGCCGTGCGCTACGTCGAGCGCAACCCGTTTCGCGCAGGCCTGGCCGATCGGCCCGAACAGTTTCCGTGGTCGAGCGCGGCCCATCACTGCGGCATGCGGCCCGATGATCCATTGGTGGCGCCGGACTCCCCGCTCCGGGGCGCAATCCGCGGTTGGGCGAATTGGCTGTCCGAACCCGATCCGTGGCCCCGAAACGATTCCGGCCGCGACTTCCGCCCGAAGTTCGTCCGCGTCGCCGATTGATTTCTTCGACCGGGATTCTTAGCATCGAACGTCATGCTGAACTCGCCCGTCAACGCCGTGATCTTCGACATGGACGGTCTCCTCTTCGACACCGAGCGCGTCGCCCTGGAAACCTACCGGGAGGCTGCGGCCGGTCTCGCGATCGCGGCCGCCACCGACGATCTATTCATCACGTTCGTCGGCAAGAACTGGAAGTTGACGCGGTCTCTCATGGCCGAAGCTCTCGGTCCCGCGGACACCGAACGGATGCTCGAGAAGTGGCCGCCCATCTTCCGGGCGCGGGTCGATTCGCTGGGCGTTCCTCAGAAGCCCGGGGCGGACGCCATCCTCCAGTTCGTCTCCCAGCGCGGCATCCCGATGGCCCTGGCGACCTCGGCCGGCGGCCCGAAGGCGCGCCGGCAGCTCGAGGGCGCCGGTCTGATCGATCACTTCAGCGCCATCGCCTCGGGAGACGAAGTGGCCCACGGCAAGCCGGCACCCGATTTATACCTGCTCGCCGCCGATCGGCTCCGCGTCACCCCCGAGGCGTGCATCGCTCTGGAGGATTCCGAAGCAGGAGTCGAGGCCGCGAGTGCCGCGGGCATGCGGGTGATCATGGTTCCGGACCTCCAGCAGCCATCGGAGCGGATCCGCGCGATGACCACGCGCGTGTCGCTGAGCCTGATCGACGTCCGCGAGTATTTTCACACTCTCCTGATCCCGCCCTCGCCGCAAATCGATCACGGCCCGGCCGAGTGATCTCCTTCAGTCCCCGCACCGGTTCGTTGTAGAGTCATCCGTTGGACGACGACAGATGCAGATTCTGAGAGAAGCTCTGAACAACGTCTACGAGAACGTGCAGGCGTACCTTCCCACGGTGCTGGTCGCGATCGTTCTCGTGCTGGCCGGACTGGCGCTCGGTGCGCTCCTCCGTCTCGTAGTCTCCCGCTTTATCGCCACCGTCGCCGCCCGGCTCGCGGCGCGAGGGAAATACGGAGCGCACTTCGGGTCCGAAGGCCTCGGATCGTTTCCACGGCTGGCCGGGGGCATCGTTTTCTGGCTGACGTTGTTCGTCTTCGGAGCGGCGGCCCTCGAGCAGCTCGACCTCGACATGTTCGCCGGCCTGCTCGGAGAGTTCGCCGGTTACCTCCCTAACGTCTTCATCGCGATTCTGGTCGTTTCTCTGGGAGTGGCGCTCGGCCGGCTCGCGCGCGAAGGAGCCCGGTCGGCAATCGGAACGGCCGGGATCGGTGGAGCAGGCGTGGTCGGCCGAGTGATCGAAGCATCGATCGTTCTCGTGGCCGCCGTCGTCGCCGCCGATCAGGTCGGGGTCGACAGTACGTTTCTCATGTTGATGATCGGAATCACTCTCGGGACCACACTCGGGGGCATGGCTCTGGCCTTCGGCATCGGCTCCGGACCCGTCGTGGCCAACATCATCGCCTCCTACTATGTCCGGCGGATGTACCACCCTGGCCTTCATATCCGGATCGGGGAACGCGAGGGCCGGATCGTCGAGATCCGGCCGACGACGGTCGCGCTCGAAACCACCGAGGGCCGCGTCGAAGTGCCTTGCCGCCATTTCCTCGACGATGTCTCCATCGTCCTGAGGGAGCAGTGAGCCAGGCCGAGCAGGCGCTTGTCTCCGCATTCCTCGATGGGCATCCCGTGGATGCCGCCCGGGAGCTCGAAGCGATGGGAGCCGGGGAAGCCGCCGAAGTCCTGTCGTCGGTCATCCCGGAGACGGCGGCCCGCGTCCTCGCCGAAATGGTCCCGACCGGAATACGCCGTTGCCTCGAACCGCTCGAGGCTGGGGTCGTGGGCCCCATCCTCGAACGGCTTCCGGTGACGACGGCCACCGCCGTCCTCGCGACGATCGATCCACCCGCGCGTGAAAAGTTCCTCGAAGGCGTTTCCGAACCCGCCGCGACGAAGCTTCGGGGGTTTCTCGCGTTTCCCGCCGGGACGATCGGACGTCTGATCGAGCCGGCGGCCAACACCGTCCGCAACGGGTTCGGCACAGACGCCGTTCGCCGCGTGTTCGCCGATTCGGGAATGCCGTACGTCTACGTGATCGACGATCACGGGAAGCTCATCGGAGTGCTTTCGCGTCGCGAGTTCGACCGGAATCCGGGCCGGAACCTCGATTCGGCGTCCGGACACGCGGTTGCTCTCCACTCGCTCATGACCGTGGAAGCGGCGCGCGTCCACTCGGCCTGGCTCGAGCTGGACTCGTTGCCCGTCGTCGACCTGGAAGGGCGCCTGCTCGGCGTCCTCCGTCACAAGCGCGTTCGGCAGAATGAAAACCGGCTCCGCCCGCCGGCACCCCTGGCGGGATCGGCCATCGATGCCCTCGTCGGGCTCGGCGAAGCCTACTGCTCCGGACTCTGGGAGGTCATCGGTCCGACGACGATCCAGGCCGAACCGAACGACACCGAACGGGGAGGGAGCGCTTCGTGATCTCCGCTCCCGCGCGCCTCATCGACCGCTTCGGCGTCCTCTACCCGGACGACGTCGCCGGCATCCTGGAGCCTTTCGAACCCGGCCAGAACGCGCCGATTCTCGGAAACCTCGCCCCGCAAACGGCCTCGCGCGTCATCGCAAGGCTCACGCTCCACGCAGGTGCGGAAGTGCTGGAGCGTCTCGAAACCGGACACGCGGCCCGCATCGTCGAGTCGCTCGAGCCGAACCGCGCCGCCGCGCTTCTCGCTCGCATGGGGAACGGATCGGCTTCCCGAATTCTCGAGAGCGTGTCCGCCGGAGCGAGGCGCGACCTGGAACGACTGATGGCCTACGCCCCCGTCAGCGCGGGCGGGTTGATGGACCCGAGAGTCACGACGTTTTCACCGGAAACGACGGTCGAGCAAGCGCTTGTCCGACTCCGCGGCACGTTACCCCGCCGGATCTCCGACGTCTTCCTCGTGGACCGTGAAGGTCAGCTCTCGGGAGTCGTCCGCCTTCAGGACATCGCAACTGCGGCGGCGGGAACGCCTCTCGACCAGATCGCGCACGGGGGCACGGCGCGTGTCGGCGAAACGGCGACACGCGAGGAAGTCGTCGAGATCGTGCAGGAGCACGATGCGATGAGCCTCCCGGTTGTGGATTTCAGCAACCGTCTGGTCGGCGTCATCCGTCACGACAGCCTCGTCGACACGGTCGAGCGCGAGGCCAGCGCCGATATTCAGACCATGGTCGGCGTCAGCAAGGACGAGCGGGCCCTCTCGAACGTATGGTTCGTCGTCAGCAAGCGGCTTCCCTGGCTTCAGGTCAATTTGGCAACCGCGTTCTTGGCGGCCTCGGTCGTGGGTATTTTCGAGGAAACGATCGCGCGCATGACGGCGCTCGCAGTCCTCCTGCCCGTCGTCGCCGGCCAGTCGGGGAACACGGGAGCGCAGGCTCTGGCCGTCATCATGCGTGGGCTCTCGCTAAGGGAGATCACGCCGCGCCAGGCGGCTCGGGTTCTCGCCAAGGAGTTGTCGGTGGCTGTCGTGAACGGTGTGGCCGTCGCCCTCGTGACGGGCGCCGGTGTCCTGGTCTGGAGCGGGTCGTTCGGCCTGGCCGTGGTGACGGCGGTGGCGATGGTCATCTCAATGGGCCTGGCGGGGCTGGCGGGCGCGGCGATTCCCCTCGTGCTTTCCAGACTGGGTCAGGACCCGGCCCAGTCCTCGTCAATCATCCTGACGACGGTCACCGACGTCACCGGCTTCTTCAGCTTCCTGGGCCTGGCCACGCTGTTCTCGGCGTTCCTGTAGCCACGCACTCGTGTCCGCAGAACGATCACCCCCTCGATAGATCGGTGGTCGGTCTGAGAGTAGTGGTTCGGCCACGGCTGCCAAGCGCCACTCCAGAGTGCAGATCTGCGCAAACATGCGGTAGCCTACCTTCCGGTTCTTGTGTGACGTTGCGTCTTTCTGACTCAGTATGTCTGCACTGAAACCCACTCGTCGGATCAGCGCGACACGACCCCTCGATGGATTACGATTTGAGAACGGACC
>CAZTTI010000009.1:0-3962 GCA_964615925.1 uncultured Solibacteraceae bacterium | reverse complement strand
GAACTGCACGAACAACGGTGCGGACGTGTCGCCGGTTCGGGACACGATGAAGGCCCCCGGATCCGGTCCCTCTTCGGACGCATTCGCGTCCGCGGCCACGATCGATACCTCCGGCAGGACGCGGTCGTTGTCGGCGATCGTCACCGTAGCGTTGTCGTTCACACCGTCGATCGTGTAGAGGATGTTCGGGTCGATCGTGACGATGACGGTTTCATCGCCTTCGTTGATGACGGCGTCGTCAACGGGAGTGACCGTCAGCGTGGCCGAAGCCGAACCGATCGGGATCGTGACGATGCCAAGCGGGGCACCGGCGAGCGTGTAGTCGGCCGGGCGCATCGCCGTTCCGGAAACCGAGACATCCACAACCAGGGGAAGGAGCGTACTGCCGGTGCGCGAGACAGTGAACGTCCCGGTGTCGGGGCCGACCTCGGAAGCAGTGGCGTCGCTGGCCACGATGGATACCACCGGAAGGGCGACATCGTTGTCGGCGATCGTGACGGTAGCGGATTTGGTGTCGATGGTGTACGCGGCGTTGTCGTCGATCGTGAGGACGACGGTTTTCGGGCCTTCGAATTCATCGTCGTCATCGTCGTCATCGTCATCGTCGCCCTTCGGGGTGACGGTGATGGCAATCTTGTCGGAGCCCACCGGGATCGTGACCGGGCTGCCGCTCGAAAGCACGTAGTCGTCCGCAGAGGCTGTGCCGCCGACCGAAAATAGAACCATGAGTGCGGCGTTCTTGGGCCCCGTCCGGGAAATGGTGAATTCTCCTGTGCCGCCGTCTTCGTCGGCAGCGGCATCGGTCGCGGCGATGGAGACCTTGGGCGTGGGTTGTGCAAACCCCGCCGCCGAGAGGCCACCGACCACCGCGAGGGCCATCGCAAGACGCACCAATCCCCGGAGGACTGCGGCGTGTGTCGTGCGCGTCGGGCCCGTCATCATTCCACGACCACTGTGGTTGCCGGCGCCAGATGAAGTGCCGCCGGTTCCATCCCGCCATTGATGACCCAGACCGGCGTGTCGTTTGCGGGTTCAGTCAGCGCGAAGACCGAACTTCCTTGAAGCGGCGTCAACGACTCCGGCACGCATGCGCACGGCACCGTGACGGCCGGGCCGGATGCACTCGCGATCACGACGGCTTCCGCCCCCGCGTCCGCGACGAAGAAACGCGTCCCGTCTTCCGAGGCCGCGACGGCCACCGGCTCGACGATGCCATCGCTTCGATCCGCAACGACGGTTCGTATCGAGGTTCCGTCGATGCGGCGGACCAGATACAGGGCATCGACCCCGTCATCGGCGACCAGCACGTCCTGGCGGCCCGGGACGAAGGCCATCGAAGAAACGCTTGCGAACGAGTTCCAGAGCAGGAAGCCCGGGCGGCGTGTGGGGCTACCCGCGTCGAGCGAAAGGACGGCTCCGGAACCGGAATAGGTCGTGAGGACCAGCCCCTCATCACTGATGGCGATCGCGCCCGGCGTCCCGTGGGAGGTGGGAAACCAGGTCCGGAGGACGAATTCCGGATTCGCCGGGAGGCCGGAGACGACGACCAGGCGCCGGCCGGTCGCATCGACCAACGCCGCGTATTCGCCGCCCGGGCTGAGCGTGACGCGGCTGAAGGTGTCCAGTGACGGGATCGTCCGCGGTCCGTTGCCGTCGACGATGACGATGGCGTTCGTCGAGGCGGCTGCCGCGAGGACATAGTCCCGGTCCGGGGAATACGCCGCGGCCGTGATCCGCATTTCCAATTCGAGCGGGACCCCGATCCGGGCCAGGCCCGGGATCCCGGGGACCGAACGGATCTGGGACGTCTGGGGATCGAAAATCGCGCCGAGACTGGGCGTGCCCACCTGGCCCGGGGCCGGCAGCGGGCCGAGCAGCGCGAGAACAAGAAGCGCGATCGGTCCGGCTGGGAACTTCTTCATCGGTCTCTCGTGTTTCCGCTACGGAGTCGGGGCTCCGACGCTGGGCGTTCCCGGCGTGATCCGAATCGGATCCGTCGTCGGAGGAGGCGGCGTGGATCCGCCGCCACCGCCACCGCCGTCACCGCCGGACCTTCGGGCCAGGGCCAACCCGACGCCGGCCGCGGCCGCTCCGACAATGCCCAGGATGACGATCGCGGTTGACGACCCTCCCCCGTCCTCCACGGTTCCGGTCAACGTGTTCCTTTGAGAGATGGTGGTCGTGATCGTGCGCTGCTCGTAGATGGCCTGCACCTCGATGTTGAACGGACCCACGAGGTCGTTCGGTATCAATCCGGTCCCAATCGCCCGCCCGGTGTTGTCGGTTTCGGTTCCCAGGATGGCGGCGCCCCCGCCGAAGGAGGCGCCCGGCCCGGACTGGGGCAGGAAAAACGTGACCGCCGCACCCTCGATCGGGATCCCGTTCGGGTCCCGAACCTCGACGATGGGCTCCTCGGCGGTGCGGGTCGAGATGTTGTTGATCGCCTCGTCGCCCCGGATCACGCGAAGGGTGAAGTTTGGTGTCTGGCGGGCCGCCGGAGGCGGAGCCGCCGCGGGAACGGTCCATCGGGCCACGGGGCGCACGATATGCACGGGTGACGCGGACTGTGCGTGCAGCCCCTGGACGATCCCGTGAGGAAAGACCAGAAGAAGACACGCAAGCGCGGCCAGCAGCACGCGTTTTGGAAAAGGGAGATCGTGCACGACGCCACCGATGTTGAGAGCGCTACGGGTTCACTGAATCATAGCGGCCATCCTGGGGCCGGGCAAGATCGAAAGTCCAGGACGTCGGCGAAACGCCGTGTATTGCGGGAATTTCAGGTGCGGCATGATTTGCGCGCTCTTTGCGGCGTTCGGCCCCGGATCCAAAGAACTCATGTTCCTATATGCCGCCGTTCGCTCGTTCCGGGGCGGGAGCGAGATCGAGGGCCGAAGCTGGTGTCACCCTTTCCTGTCGATCGGCCTGGAATCGGACTTCCGCCGCCTTGCGGATCAATGGCCGGGGCCGTCCATTGATCCTCTACGTCGCGGGGCGTTCAACGTCGTGCTGACGCTGCCCGCGGTGTGGCTGGTTTTCGGCGGCGTCTTGTTCGACGTCAACCTGGACGCGGGTTCGGTCGATTACGGGATCGGGATGGTGATCGGTGCCGACCCGACGCCGTCGGATCCGACCAACGTCACCCGGACCGATGTCAGCGCGCTCTGATTGCCGTCCAAGGTGAACGGCTGCGTGTACTCGAACATCGTGCCGTCGTCGGCCGAAGCCGGATTCTCGAACCACGCCGTGAAAGCGGAGTCCACGTTCACGGGGCCGGGCTGCTGGACGTTCGGTCCGGTGAACACGAACGTGGCCGAGGCCACGTCGAGCCTCGACGAGAAGCCGAACACCACGATGTCGAACCCATTGGCCTGGGTCACGATCTGCCCACCCGTCACGCGCGGTGGGCCGGGCGCGAACGTGATCGGGTGCTGGACCACGGTCACGCCGTTGATCTCGGCAATCACGGTCACGGTTCCGGCGACCGTGCCGAGAGTCACCGTCAAGGGCGGAGACGCCTCGGTGGCACCGATGGGAATGGAAAACGACGGCGTGGACAGGGCGATCTGCTCGTCGACCTGCCGATTGCCAGGAATGCCCGCGTCCGGGGTGAAGACGAATCGCCACGTTCCGTCGACGGGCTGGATCGCGGGGGAATCCAGCGTGAGCGACAAAGAGAGCGGATCCGTCCCGCCGCCGGAACCCGGGCCCGAAATCGTCAGGTCGAGCCCCTCACGGATGACGACCGTCGCGCTCGACGGCGATCCGATCGCATACTCCGGGTCCGGTTCCAGAGTCACCACGACGCTCTCCTCGCCTTCCTCCTCGGCGTCGGCGAGCGGGGTGACGGTCACGGTGATGGCCGTCATTCCCGGGTCGAACGTGACCGTTCCGGGAAGCGCAACATAGTCGCTCCCCGGAAGCGCGGACCCGCCGACCGAATACAGAACGGCGAGGGCCTCCTC
>CAZTTI010000008.1:0-7700 GCA_964615925.1 uncultured Solibacteraceae bacterium | reverse complement strand
ACGCGCGCCGCGGTCGCCATCGTCGGATTGAAGTTCCGAGCCGTCTTCCGGTAGACGAGGTTCCCCCAGTCGTCGCCTTTCCACGCCTTCACGAACGCGAAGTCGGCGCGGAGAGCGGCCTCCAAAATCTGCTTCCGGCCTGAAAATTCCCGCACTTCCTTACCCTCGGCCACCGGGGTCCCGTAACCGGTCGGCGTGTAGAACGCACCGATTCCGGCCCCGCCGGCGCGGATGCGTTCGGCCAGCGTCCCCTGGGGAACGAACTCCACTTCGAGCTTTCCCGAAAGAACGAGCTGGGCGAAGAACCGGTTGTCCCCAGCATAGCTCATGATCATCTTTCGAACCTGCCCGGCCTTCAGAAGCAGCCCGATACCGTAGTCTTCGATACCGGGGTTGTTGCTGATCACGGTCAGTCCCCGCGTGCCCCGTCCGAGCAGGGCCCGAATCAGGTTCTCGGGGACGCCGGAGGCTCCGAACCCGCCCATCATGATCGAGGCGCCGTCGGAAACGTCGCGTACAGCTTCGGGGGATCCCGAGACGATCTTGTTCATTTCCCCGGTCCACTCAGCGATCCACTCCCCGATCCACTCCCCGATCCGCGGAGTCGCGCCACGGCCGAACCCACGATCGAAGCCAGTTCCGCGCGACCCGCTCCGTTCTCGAGTCCTTTCTCGATTTCGTGGACGAGGGCGCTTCCGACGACAACCCCGTCGGCCTCCGCCCACACCGCCCGAACATGCTCCGGCGTCGAGACTCCGAAACCGACGGCGATGGGACGGGTTGTGTGCTTGCGGAGCGACCGGATGAAATCCGTCAACTCGGTGGGAAGTAGCGCTTGCTGACCGGTGACCCCGGTTCGGGAGACGGCATAGAGGAATCCCGTCGAGATCCGGGCGATGCGCTCCTGACGTTCCGGAGAGCTGGTCGGCGCCACGAGGAACACGGTGTCGACGCCGGCGGAGTGCATGCTTTTGACGTATTCGCCGGACTCCTCGACGGTCAGGTCGCTGGCGAGGATACCGTCGACTCCGGACTCGCGGGCACGCGCCGCGAGTCGTTCGAGACCGAAGCGAAGCAGCGGATTGATGTAGCTCATCAGAACGATGGGCACGTCGGTGCGAGTTCTCAGTCGAACGACAAGATCGAAAATGCCGTTCAACGTCACCCTGCTGCGGAGCGCCCGATCGGTGGCTCTTTGGATGACGGGGCCATCGCCGATCGGGTCCGAAAATGGGACACCGAGTTCAACGATGTCGGCTCCGGACTCCGCCATGGCGAGAACCATGTCGAAGGTGCTCTCCAGATCCGGGTCGCCCGCCGTCAGGTAGGCGATGAATGCCTTGTCCCCGGCCTGCTTGAGAGACTCGAAGCGCTCGGAAATTCGACTCATCAGTCCTCGCCCGATTCGAGGCGCGCCACCTCCGTCACGTCCTTGTCCCCGCGGCCGGAGAGGTTGACGATCACCACGTCGTCTTCACCCAGCTCCGCCTTGAACAAATGCGCGACGGCATGAGCGCTCTCCAGGGCCGGGATGATGCCTTCCAGACGGCTCAGCCGATGAAACGCGTCCAACGCTTCGCTGTCGGTCGCCGACGTGTACTGAATGCGGCCGGAATCGTGCAGCGCCGCATGTTCCGGGCCCACCGAAGGGTAGTCGAGTCCGGCCGAAACCGAATGGGTGGGGATCACCTGCCCATCGTCGTCCTGGAGGATGTAGGAGTATGTCCCGTGAAGCACTCCCGGACGGCCTCCGGAGAAACGCGCCGCATGGTCGCCGAGTCCGGTCCCTCGCCCCCCGGCCTCAACCCCGACCATTCGAACCTTTTCGTCATCGATGAACGGGTGGAACAGGCCAATCGAATTCGAACCACCACCCACACACGCGATCAGGAGGTCGGGAAGGCGGCCTTCACGCTCCAGGATCTGTGCGCGTGCCTCGCGCCCGATCACGGACTGAAAGTCCCGCACCATCTCCGGGTAGGGATACGGTCCGAGGACCGATCCCAGCATGTAATACGTTGTTCTCACATTCGTGACCCAATCGCGCATCGCGTCGTTGATTGCGTCCTTCAGCGTCCGGCTTCCCGAAGCGACCGGGACCACACGCGCGCCGAGCAACTCCATGCGGAACACGTTCAGCTTCTGGCGGCGAACGTCTTCTTCTCCCATGTAGACTTCGCAGTCCAGTCCGAGAAGCGCGCAGACCGTGGCCGTGGCCACCCCATGTTGTCCCGCTCCGGTCTCCGCGATGATGCGCTTCTTTCCCATGCGGCCGGCCAGCAACGCCTGTCCGAGGCAGTTGTTGATCTTGTGCGCGCCGGTGTGGTTCAGATCTTCCCGCTTCAGATAGATCCGCCCTTTTCCGACAGCTTCGGCCAGCCGCCTGGTCCGATAGAGGGGAGTGGGCCGCCCCGAGTAATGACGAAAAAGATCGTCGAGCTCGTCCTGGAACCGATGATCGCGACGCGCCTCGCCGTACGCGGCGGCCAGTTCTTCGAGCGGGTACATGAGCGTTTCGGGGACGAACTGTCCCCCGTACGGTCCGAAATGTCCTGAACGCGTGTCCTTCATCACTTCCCATCCGCTTCGTGAACGGCCTCGATGAAACGCCGCATCTTGTCGTAATCCTTTCTTCCGGGTGTGGTTTCCACGCCGCTGGAAACGTCGACTGCGTAGGGGTGCAACTCTTCGATCCCCGCCCCCACGTTGTCCGGGTTGAGCCCCCCCGCCAGCACGACCCGTCCGAACGCGTTCGCTCCCGCGGCCCGAAACCACTCGAACACTGTCCCCGTGCCTCCGAACGCCGTGCGGCTGTACGCGTCCAGGAGGAACGCCGAAACAGAATAGCGCCCCATGCTCTCGACACGGAACCGGTTCCCGACGCGCAAGGCCTTGATCACCTTCACCCGGCTGATCACCGAACAATAGCCGGGCGACTCGTCCCCGTGAAGCTGCACTGCATCGAGCCGGATCGAGGCCGCAAAATCCTCCAAGGCTTCGGGGTTCTCGTAGTTGACGAAAACTCCAACGGCCGAGACGAACGGCGGAAGCGTGTCGATGATGCGCATGGCGGTTTCCGGCGACACGTGTCGCGGGCTCGCGGGATGAAAATTCAATCCCACGGCGTCGGCGCCCAGCAGGGCCGCGTCGCGCGCGTCCTCCACCGTTGTCACTCCGCAGATCTTCACTCGCGTCACAGGAGCGCCTTCAACGCCTCGGCGGGATCGGAGGCCCGGAGCAACTGTTCTCCGACGAGAAACCCGCGAGCACCCGCGGCGGCCAACCTTTCGACGTCGCTCCGTGTCCGGATTCCACTCTCGGCGATGAACAAGACGTCGTCGGGTATCCTTGGCCCGAGCCTTTCCGACGTCTCCAACCGCACGTCGAAGGTCTTCAGGTCCCGGTTGTTCACGCCGACGATCCGCGAACCCGCCGCGAGGGCCTCCTCGAGTTCCGCTTCGTCGTGCACCTCGACCACCGCGTCGAGTCCGAATTCTTCGGTCACCGACAGCAGGCCGGTCAATTCCGCGGGCTGGAGCACGGCGACGATCAGGAGGATCGCGCTCGCACCCGCCGCGCGTGTTTCGAACACCTGGTACTCATCGAAGACGAAATCCTTCCGGAGGACCGGGAGGCCGGACGCGCGGCCGGCGCGTTGAACCCACCCGAGGTTGCCGTCGAAGAAGTCCTCCTCGGTAACGACGGATAGCGCCGCCGCTCCGGCCTTTGCGTACGCCGACGCCAAGCTGTCGACGTCGAGCGGGTCGATCAGGACTCCGGCCGATGGGGAAGCTTTTTTCACCTCGGCGATCACGTGCGTCCGGTTCTCGGGATCGAATGCGTGTCGAAACGACGGCACTTCGGGGGCCACCGACGCCATCTTGCGGACGATCGGCTCGGGGACCCGCTTTTCAAGCTCGGAAACGCGCCGGCGCTTCGCCTCGACGATCTTCCGGAGAACGTGTGTGGGTTCGAGCGTTTTCACGTCTTGGACAGATCCCGAAGCCGTTCGAGCTTCTCGAGCGCACGCCCCGAGTCCACGGCATCGGCGGCAAGCTGCAGGCTCTCGGGGAGGCCGACGGCCAGGCCCGCGGCCCGGATGGCAAACATCGCATTGATCAGAACGGCGTCTCGATGCGCCCCGGCTCTTCCTTCCAGGACTCCGCGAATGATTCGGGCGTTTTCGGCCGGATCCCCGCCCCGGATGGCTTCCAGGGACGCCGAAGGGATTCCGAAGTCCCCGGGCTTGATCCACATGTGCCGGAGGTCGCCATCGACGACTTCGACCACGCTCGTCGGGCCTGCGATCGACACCTCGTCGAGGCCCCCTTCCCCGTGAACGACAAACGCATGCCGGGATCCAAGCCGTCGAAGGGCACTGGCCATCAGTTCGACGATCGACAGGTCGTTGACACCAACCACCTGGAACGCCGCGCCCGCGGGATTCGACAACGGTCCCAGGAAGTTGAACACCGTTCGGATGCGAATGGCGGTCCGGGCGGGCATGACGTGTCTCATGGATCGGTGAAACGCCTGCGCGAAGAGGAAAGCGATCCCGGCTTCGTCGATCGCCCGCCGCAGACGTTCGGGCGGCATCTGAATATCCACGCCCAGCGCTTCGAGGACATCGGCGCTTCCGGAGCGGGAGCTGACCGACCGGTTTCCGTGTTTGGCCACCTTCGCGCCCGCTCCGGCGGCAACGAACGCCGCGGCGGTCGAGATGTTGAACGTCCCGGAGCGGTCTCCGCCGGTGCCGCACGTATCGACGACGGCCGCGGCGCTCGACCCCTCCCAGAACGGCGCCGCCTTTTCGCGCATGACCCGCGCAAATCCCACCAATTCGTCGACAGTCTCTCCCTTCATTCGCAAAGCGGTGAGGAACGCCGCGATCTCGGGATCGGACGCTTCGCCGGACATGATTCGATTCATGACCTCGCGTGATTCGGCTTCGCTCAGATTCTTGCCGTCGACGATGGTCTGAATGAACTCGGTGATCACCTCGCGCCTCACAATCGCAGGAAGTTTTCGAGCAGCTTCATCCCGTCGGGAGTCATGATCGACTCCGGGTGGAACTGAATACCTTCGGTGGGAGCGTCCCGGTGGCGCAGCCCCATCACGACGCCGTCCTCGGTCGTCGCGGTCACATCGAGGCATTCCGGAATGTCGGTCACGACGAGGGAATGATACCGGGTTGCGGTCAATGGAACCGGAAGCCCCCGGAATATCGCTTTGCCGTCGTGCCTGACGACGCTGACCTTTCCATGCATGAGCGTCGGCGCGGGCGCGATCTTCCCTCCGAAAACTTCGCCGATGGCCTGGTGACCGAGGCAGACTCCGAGGATCGGCAGGCGGCCATGGAAGCGGCGCACGACATCCTCGGAGATCCCGGCGTTGCCCGGCACGCCGGGCCCGGGAGAAATCACGATGCGTTCCGGCTTCCGCGCCTCGATCCGGTCCGTCGTCGTCCGGTCGTTCCGGTAGACCTCAAGCTCGGCGCCGAGTTCACCCAGATACTGAACGAGGTTGTAGGTGAACGAATCGTAGTTGTCGATCACGACGATCATGCGGTCACAACTCCAGTCCCCGGGCGGCCAGTTCGACCGCCCGCACCAGGGCGCGCGCCTTGTTGACCGTCTCGGCGAACTCGTTCTCGGGCACGGAGTCGGCCACCAACCCGCCTCCGGCCTGGATGTAGCCCTTTCCGTCCCGCGCCACCAGGGTCCGGATGGCGATGCAGGAATCCAGGTTGCCGCTGAAATCGGCGTAGAGGACCGAGCCGGCGTAGACGCCGCGGCGCGTGGGCTCCAGCTCGTCGATGATCTCCATGGCCCGGACCTTCGGCGCTCCCGACACGGTCCCCGCCGGAAAACACGCCATGAGGGCGTCGAACCGGTCCACTTCTCCGGGCAACTCGCCCTCGAGCGACGAGACCAGATGCATCACGTGCGAGTACCGCTCGATGAACATCAGTTGTTCGACACGCACGGTTCCGTAGCGCGCAACGCGGCCGAGATCGTTTCTACCGAGGTCGACCAGCATGACGTGTTCGGCGCGTTCCTTATCGTCGGCCAGCAGTTCTTCGGCGAGGCGCACATCCTCGGCTTCATCGGCGCCGCGAGGGCGCGTTCCGGCGATCGGGCGATAAGAAACCGACTTGCCCCGGACCTGCACCAGCATCTCGGGAGACGCCCCGACGATCGACGCCTCCGGCATCTGGAGAAAATACGTGTACGGAGACGGATTGACCATCCGGAGCGCGCGATAGATGTCGAAGGGAGACGAGCGGAGGTCGATCTCGAATCTCTGGGAGAGCACGACCTGGAAGATGTCTCCCGCGGTGATGTACTCGCGCGCTCGTTCCACGGCCGCGAGATAGTCCTCCTTCCGGAAGTTGGAGTGAACCTCGACGGCGGCCTCGGAGGCGGCGGGAACCGGAGCGTTGAGCGGCCCGGCAAGGATGGCTTCCGTCGCCGCGATGTCGTTTGCGGCTCGCCTGTACAATTCCTCCACCGGCGTACCCTCGTCGAGAAACAGGTTCACGACGATGTGAATCTGATTTCTCAAGTGGTCGAACGCCAGCACAGTGCGAAAGAACATCATCACCGCATCGTCCATCCCGACGTCGTCCTGGCCGGTATCCGGAATGTCTTCGACGAGCCGGACCATGTCGTAGCCGAAATATCCGACGGCTCCGCCGCTGAACGGCGGCAGTCCCGGGACGGAGACCGATCGGAAGCGTTCGATCGTCCGCCGGAGATCGCCCATGAAGTCCTGAGCGTGTTCACGGGCGTAATGCCGGTGCTCGAGGCCGGGGGTCCGGGCGATGTCGCGGGCGACGCCAGTACTCAGTACGAGAAAGGGATCGCAACCGAGAAACGAGTATCGCGCCAGCTTCTCGCCACCTTCGACCGACTCCAGCAGAAAAGCGTAGCGCCGCCCTTCGCGAAGACGGAGAAACGCCGAGACGGGGGTCAGGAAATCCGCGACCACGGACTTCGAGACGGGGACCACGTTCCCGAACCGGCCGAGGCGCTTAACTTCTTCCAGGTCCGGACGCATGTCGTTTCTCGAGTTCCCCGCGAATTTCGTCGAGCTCCACGCCGCGCTCCGCCAACATCACGAGCAGGTGGTAGACCAGGTCGGAGGTTTCGGCGACGAGTTCGGCCGACCCGGCGTTTTTCGCCGCGATGATCGTCTCCGCGCTCTCCTCTCCCACCTTCTTCAAGATCTTGTCGATCCCGCTCTCGAAAAGGTACGTGGTGTAGCTGCCCTCGGGCCGCGATTCCTTCCGGTCGAGAACCAACGCGTAGAGGCGGTCCAGGAGATCGCCGAGACCGGAACCGGGCTCCACTTCGAAACAGGAATAGCTGCCCCGGTGACAGGCGGGGCCGGCCGGCGACACCTCGACGAGCAGCGTGTCCATGTCGCAATCCCCACGAATCGCCTCGACCTTCTGGAGATTGCCGGAAGTCTCGCCCTTGTGCCAGATGGAGTCCCGGCTGCGGCTGTAAAAGTGCGTCTCTCCCCGGTCGAGGGTCAGCCGGAGGGATTCCCGGTTCATGTACGCCATCATCAGCACCTCGCGGGTGCGGAGGTCCTGGACGATCGCCGGAACGAGACCGTTCGCGTCGAATCGCACGCTGTCGACGTTCTTGTTATCGATCCTCATCGCACCAGCACCCCTCGCGCGCGCATATGGC
>CAZTTI010000007.1:0-5745 GCA_964615925.1 uncultured Solibacteraceae bacterium | reverse complement strand
GCCGTGCCCGAGCAGGCCCCGCCGCGTGTCGTCGGGGTAGTCGACCCTGCGGAAACGCGTGCCGCTCACGCCCGCCATCCCGTAGTGCCGCGCCAGGCGCTCGTTCACGAACGTGTAGTCGGCCGTGAGCAGATCCAGGATGCTGCGGTCCTCGTTCACGATGCTGGCGAAGAACAGCTCGATCTCCCGCCGGTACGCGGTTCGCAACGTGCTGTCGAAATCCGGGAACATGTCGATCACGGGTTCCGAAGCCGCCATGCCGCGGACGTTGAGCCATTGCCCCGTGAAGTTCTCGATGAGGGACTCGGCGCGCCGATCGGCGATCATCCGCTGGACCTGCTGCTCGAGCACGCCGGGATCCTGCAGCCGCCCGGACGCGGCGAGTTCGATCAACTCGTCGTCGGGTACGCTCGACCAAAGGAAAAACGACAACCGCGACGCGAGCTCCAGGTCACTGATGCGGTAGGTGTCGCCTTCGGCCAGATTCGCCGGCTCGACCTCGGCCCGGTAGATGAATTCCGGGTCTGCCAGGATTCGCTGGAGCGCCGATTCGATTCCGGCGTCGAAGCTCCCGCCTTCCTCTCGGCCCATCGCGTAGAAGTCCATCATCAACGTGACGTCCGCCTCGGTCACCGGACGGCGGAAGGCTCCCCGCACGAGTGTCTCGATGACCTCCTCGGCGCAGACAGCCTCGTCGCTGTTGGTTTCCGGCCGGCAGACGAAGATCTTGTCTCGGCTCCGCGTCGTCCGGGCCGGCAGTCCGTTGTACGGCCCTTCGATGAACACCTGGCCCACGTGCGGATAGAAGTTGAACCCTGGGATGAATCCGGGAGAGTTCATCGTCCGGATGAAGGGCCGGTTGATTTCGGTGTCCGGAAGGTCGGTGGTCGCCACGAACGTCACACCGATCGTATGGTGGCCCGCCGTGATCGGGATCGCCGGGCTGCGCCCGCCATCGCCCGTCGTGCCGGCGATCTCTTCGTCCCAATCGAACACGTAGGCGCGTTCGCCATCGATCGTGATCTCGAGCTGCTCGCCCGCTACGTTGCCGAGCACGCGGGTGAAGTATCCCGTCATTCCTTTCACCGTGAAGACGTATTCGCCGTCAGCGGGGAACTCGTGCTCGATGAGCATGCCGCCGCGCGTCCCGAAAGGAAGCCCGGGAACGTGCGTGTTCTGGGACGTATCCAGGGGGGCGTCGAAGACCTCGAGCGTCGGCGCCGTTTCGCTTCCGATCGCCAGGCGGCTGATCTTGCCCGCGGCAGACAAGTAGGCGTCCATCAGCGCCGGCGAAATCGTCAGCGTGCCGGCCATGTTGTCGAACCCGTGGCTCGAATCGTCCGACGGCAGGAACTCCGCGGCATTGATTTCCAGCGCCAGGAGGTCCCGGATCGCGTTTGTGTATTCGGTCCGGTTCAGGCGGTGGAGCCCGGGGGCGGGCAGGTGCGTCCCGGTGGCGCGATCCAGCTCGCCGGCCATCCAGCTCACCAGGCTCTCGAGTTCGTTGCCTTCGGGCCGGCGGACGTTGGCTGGGGGCATCAGGCCCGCGGACACCTTCTTGATGATGTCCTCGGCTTCTTCGGCGTGCTCGCCGAGGTTGGCGAGATCGAATTGTTCCAGATAGAGGCCCGTCCGTTCACCGACATCCGAGCCCTGCCGGTGACAGGTCGCACAATACTGGTTGATGACCGCCTGGTGCGTGCTCAGTTCCGAATCCTGCGCCGCGTGCGCACTCGGACCGGCGGGGCCGAGAACGAGCGCCATGCCGGCCACGGTCAAAATCCCTGCTGCGAGTCGTCTGGTTTTCACAGATTCCCCCAAAGTTCGCCGATTGGCTGAGTTGTTGCCTAACGCTAGTATTGTAGCCAAAAAACCCCGACAATGAAACCGTTTCTCGGCGGTTCGAGGCACCTCCAAACGATTGTTTTCAACGATTAACGCCCTCCTTTCCTCTTTTTGTCAAGGATTCCCGGAGGGATTCGGCCGTCACAGCCGAACGACGCCCTCTGCTGTTCTCGGCCGTCCCCATGGACTATGCTCGACCGACCGGTGTTTTTGCGATCGAAGGGGCGACGTTCGACGGCGGCACGGCAGGATCTGGAGCGGCCTCCGGCGCTCCCCAGCGATGGAGAGAGAGCATGAAGACGAACGGACGAAGGCACGGAACAATCCTCGGAAACGCCTTGCGCGGCGCGGTTCTGACGGCGCTTGCCGTTTTCAGCGCCGCCCCGGCCCCCGTCCGGGGACAAGCCGGCGGAGACGCCATCGAGCTGACCCTCGAGCGGATGGTGGAGCTGGCCATGAGCAACAGCTATCAGATCCGCCAGGTGAACCTGGACATCCAGCGAACGCGGTACAACCTCGACGCGGAACGCGCCGGGCTGAAGTCGCGCGTCGATCTCAATCTTCAGACACCGGAATACGAAGCCGTGTCCGAGGCCCGCTGGAATCCGAGCCTCGGCCGCAACGAGATCATCCGCGACAACTCGAGGCGCTGGCAGGCCGATCTCTCCGTCCGGCAGCCCGTCATCCTCTTCGGATATCCGACCAACGGCGAGCTGTCGCTGAACTCCCGCCTGTACCGCTACCGGCAGGTCAACGAAGAAGGCGAGACCGACACCCGGTATTACAACCGCTACTTCGTGGCGTACGAGCACCGGCTCTTTCAGCCGAACCAGCTCAAGAACAACCTCGAGGAGGCCGAGCTCGACCTGGAGAATGCCGAACTGGAGTTCCAGGACGACGTGGTCTCGTTGATCGACGACGTTTCCGGGGAATATTTCGATCTGTTCGAAGACGCGTACACCGATCTGCTCTACCAGGAGTACGTCGAACACCTCCAGGCGGGACTTGCGGTCGGTGAGACGCTCGCGGAGTCGGACCCCGCGCGTGGAATCGAGCTGGACCAGATCCGCATCGAACTTGCCAACGTCCAGGAGCAGCTCCAGTCCGTCCGAAGCAGCTTCCGGTTGTCGGCCGCCCAGATCAAGCAGGAGTTCCAGATTCCGCAAGCCAATACGATCACGGTCGATCCGGTGGCGATGATCAGCCCGGTGGTGGTTCCCCTGGGCCAGGCGATCGAACTCGCGCGCAGCCTGACGCCGACATTGCGGCAATTGGATATCCAGTTCCGCGAGCGCGAGATCAATCTCGAGGAGACCCGGGGACGGGATGCGTTTCGGGTGGATGTCGAGCTCACCTACGGGCGGGAGATGCAGAACCCCATCCTTTCGGATCTGTTCCGCGAGCCGACGAACAGTTATTCCGCCTCGGTCCGCGCGTACGTTCCGATCTGGGATTGGGGCCAGAGGGAAAACCGCATCGCGGCGTCCCAGGTCCAGCTCGAGCAGACGCGGATCCGGATGGAACAGGTGGAGACCGACATCGAAACGAACGTGGCCAACGAAGTCCGCAACGTCGAGGAGTTCGAGTCCCGGGCGCTGGCGATGCAGGACAACCGCACTTTGGCGCACCAGGCCGCGCTCAACGCCATCGGCCAATACGAGAACGGCCTGATCACGGCGTCCGACTTGCTCCAGAGCCTCGAGCGCGAACTCGATACGGCGGAGAACTTCCTCGACGTCTACCTCGACTGGCGGCAGGCCCTGCTCCGGCTCCAGGAACTCACGTATTACGATTTCGAGAGCGGCCAGCCGGTGCTGGAACGGTTCGGGATCGGGTTGCCGGGGACACCGGAAGCGCTGCCGGTGATCGGGTCGGAGGAGTAGGGCTGCTAGTCTTCGTGGCTGAACCGTCCCGTTTGGACGCGGCGGCGCATCTCGTCCACCGATGAGATGATCAGCTCGCGCAGGACGTCGCGGTCGACGTCATCCAGCTTGTTGATGTAGAGGCAGCCCTTCCCGGCCTTGTGCTTTCCGAGGCGGCCCATGAGGTTTTCGTTCCGGAGCCCTGGCCCGAGATACACGACGAGGTTCTGTTTGCGGGGGGAGAAACCTGTGAGCGGGCTGTCTCCCTCGTGGCCGCTCGCGTAGACGTAGTGATACTGGCCGAACCCGATGATGGTCGGGCCCCACATCTTCGGCGGCTCGCCCGTGATCTCGCGCATCATCGAAAGCAGTTGTTTTCCGTCTTTCCGCCGCTGTTCGTTCTGAACCGCTTTCAGGAACGCCGCGGGACTCACCTTCGTGGGTTTCGTCTTGTTCTCGGCCATTGCTCCCTCTTTCCTTCGGCTCCTTCGGTCGGTGACAACGATCTGCTATGATGCCGCCCACTTGGACCCAGAACAAGAGCTTCGAGAGCAGGACCGAGGGGCGATTCCGGCGTCACGATTGCCGGTTACGGCTTGCGCGATCCCGGTGCGCCTTCATCCCTTCTCGGGCGAAATCAACGACGAAAACCAAGAGGGAGGAAGGTCCCGATGAACATACGTGCAGTCCGATGGGCATGGCCGGTGGTCATGGTCCTGGCCCTGGCGCCCGATGCGGCGGCCCAGACAGTCGATTCCGGAGTGACGGCGTGGATGTTGACCTCGACCGCGCTGGTCCTGCTGATGGTTCCCGGACTGGCCATGTTCTACGCGGGTCTCGTGCGTACCAAGAACGTGTTGGGCACGATGATGCATTGTTTCGCCTCCATGGCCATCGTCGGCGTGCTCTGGGTCGTCTGCGGATATGCGCTTGCGTTCGGACCGAACGTTCTGGGGGGATGGTTCGGTTGGGATTCCGGCCTCGTCATGTTGTGGGGAATCGACGACGTCATCATGGAAGCCGGGATCCCCGAATACGTCTTCGCCATGTTCCAAGGCAAGTTCGCCATCATTACGCCGGCCCTTTTGGCCGGGGCGCTGGCCGAGCGCGTCAAGTTCTCGAGCTATTCCGTCTTCATCGCCTTGTGGCTCCTGGTCGTCTATTGCCCGGTGGCCCACTGGGTCTGGGCGGGTGACGGGTTCCTGTTCAACATGGGCGCGAACGGCGCGATCGACTTCGCCGGTGGAACCGTCGTTCACATCACTGCTGGAGTCGGCGCGCTGGTGGCGGCCCTGTTCCTCGGTCCGCGCCGCGGGTTCGGCACGATGGCGATGCAGCCGAACAACCTGACCATGACGTTGATCGGCGCCGGACTGCTCTGGGTCGGCTGGTTCGGTTTCAACGCGGGTAGTTCGGTGTCGAGCGGCCTGGCGACGGCCCAGGCGTTGACGGTGACCCAGGCCGCAGCCGCTTCGGGAGCGCTGGTCTGGATGACGATCGAGGCAGTTCTGCACAAGAAGGCCACGAGCCTGGGACTGGCGAGCGGGATCCTGGCCGGACTGGTCGCGATCACTCCGGCGGCCGGGGTGGTCCAGGTCGGCGGGGCGCTGATCCTGGGAGCCGTGGCCGCCATCCTTTGTTTCTACGCGATCCGCCTGAAGACCCGGTTGGGTTATGACGACACGCTCGACGTCTTCGGAATCCACGGCATTGCGGGCATCACGGGCGCGATCCTCCTCTCCTTCTTCATCCGGCCGTCGTGGCTGGCGGATGCGAGCGCGCTTGCCGGAACGGCGTGGACGTCGATCGACCAGTTGGGAGTCCAGGTGACGGTCGTCGCCATCACCATCGTATACGCGGCGGTCGCGACCGGCGTCCTGATATTCCTGGTCAACGCCGTCATGGGGTTCCGGCTCGACGACAAGGACGAGATGGCGGGCATGGATCACAGCCTCCACAGCGAGCGGGGCTACGGGATGCTGGATCTCAACTGAATGGGGAGACGGAGGAACGCTCATGAAGATGGTCACGATCATCA
>CAZTTI010000006.1:0-3811 GCA_964615925.1 uncultured Solibacteraceae bacterium | reverse complement strand
CACACCAAGTATCCATCGTTTAGGGCTAGGACTACCAGGGTATCTAATCCTGTTTGCTCCCCTAGCTTTCGCGCCTCAGCGTCAGTTGCGATCCAGAAAGCCGCCTTCGCCGCCGGTGTTCCTCCTGATATCTACGCATTTCACCGCTACACCAGGAATTCCGCCTTCCCCTCTCGCACTCTAGTCTGCCAGTATCGGATGCAGGCTCTGGGTTGAGCCCAGAGTTTTCACATCCGACTTAACAAACCGCCTACGCGCCCTTTACGCCCAGTAAATCCGAACAACGCTTGCCCCCCCCGTATTACCGCGGCTGCTGGCACGGAGTTAGCCGGGGCTTCTTCTACAGGTACCGTCAGCTCCGAAGAGTTTCTTCCCTGTCGAAAGGATTTTACGTACCGAGGTACTTCATCATCCACGCGGCGTTGCATGATCAGGGTTTCCCCCATTGTCAATAATTCCCCACTGCTGCCTCCCGTAGGAGTCTGGACCGTGTCTCAGTTCCAGTGTGGCCGACCGTCCTCTCAGACCGGCTACCGATCGTGGCCATGGTGAGCCATTACCTCACCATCTAGCTAATCGGGCGCGGGCTCCTCTCAGAGCGAATAAATCCTTTCATTGCAGGATCCGAAGACCCCGCAATCGTATGCGGTATTAGCACCGGTTTCCCGGTGTTGTTCCCCACTCCGAGGCAGATTACCCACGTGTTACTCACCCGTGCGCCGCTGTACTCGGGAACCGAAGTCCCCTTTCTCGCTCGACTTGCATGTGTTAGGCACGCCGCCAGCGTTGATTCTGAGCCAGGATCAAACTCTCAAAATAAACTTTTGAAAGTCGATACTATGCTTCTTCAGCTGAAAGACTCAGCAATCGACTAATTAGGCACGCTTTCCGATTTCAAAGAGCAAAGGCTCTCAGGCCTCAAACGTGCGCCGACGGCCAAAATTCCAAAAACTACACGGATTCGGACCGTTCGGAGGCTAAAAAAACCCGCCCGTCGAAACTGGCGGATTTCCCTACGCCCACCGTGCACGATATTTCCAAGTGCACGGGCACATCAGGGAATACTACTGGTCTTATTCGGCGCTGTCAATACGAGTTTGGTGGTTTTCAACATGTTTCTGCGGTGCGTCATCTAGTTGACCGTTAGTTGACCGTTAGTTGACCGTCGGGGGCTCATCTGGACCGTCGGGCCCGCCACCCAGCTCGCGGTCAAGGAGTTGGACAAGCCGGTCGGCGGATTCCTGGCTGAGAGCCTCAGAATCGCTTTCAACCATAACACGCAGAAGGGGTTCCGTCCCCGAGTACCGGACGACGAGTCGGCCCCGGCCGCGCAGGTTCTGTTCGAGCTTCCGGAGCTCTTCCTGCACGGCAGGCAGGCTCTCCAACGGAATTCGCTCCGGAACGCGCAGATTTTGCAGGATTTGGGGGGCGGGTCGCCAGTCGGAAGTCAGGCGATCGAGGTCCTGCCCGGTTGAAACGATGGCTTCCGCCAGCTTCAACGCCGTGAACAGCCCATCGCCGGAGAGTCCAAAATCGGAGAATATGACATGTCCGGAGGGTTCGCCTCCGATCCGGGCTCCAGACCGCAGCATTTCCTGGAAGATGAATCGGTCGCCGACCGCGGTACGAGTCAGGGTGATGTCCTGGTCCGCGAGCATCTTCTCAAGGTTGTAGTTCGTCATCGATGTCCCGACGACGACGGGCGGCGCCAGAATCCCTCGCTCCTTCATCAATCGGGCGAGCACCAGCAGCACGGCGTCGCCGTCCACCAGCCTTCCCGATCGTGTGGCGAAGATCGCTCGGTCCCCGTCCCCGTCGAACGCCACTCCGAAGTCCGCTTCTTCGGCGCCGACGCGGTCGACCATGGATTCCGGGTAAACGGCGCCACATTGGGCGTTGATGTTGATTCCGTCGGGTGTGGAATGAATCGAGATGACCCGGGCTCCCAGCATATCGAGGTATTCCGGCGCGATGGAGCTCATGGCGCCGTTGGCCGAATCGACGACGATCGTCCGGCCGTCGAGCCACCTTCCGGGAGGGAGGCGTCTTCCCAGAAGGTCCAGGTAGTGGGCCGTCCAGCTTCCGGTGGCCGCCTGGCGTCCAGGGGAGGACTCCGAGATGACCCCGTTCCCGGAAAGCGCGGCCACGCGGGATTCGATGGAGCGTTCGTGGTCGTCGTCGAGCTTCCGGCCGTCCGGGCCGAAAACCTTGATCCCGTTGTCACGGAACGGGTTGTGCGATGCCGAGATCATGATGCCGCCGCCGGCGCCGGACTCCTTTACGAGCAGCGCGACCGCCGGGGTCGGCAAGATACCGGCATCTTCGATGGGCGTCCCGCTCCGGAGAAGTCCGCTTCGGAGGAGCTCACGGATGATGGGCCCCGATTCCCGGGGATCCCGTGCCAGGAGGATCCGGCCCGTCAGATGTTCGCCGATGGCTTGTCCGATGAGGGGAAGGGTGGCTCGGTCCAGAGGTGGCCGTCCCGCTTCAGCCCGAATCCCGTCGGTCCCGAAGAGCTTCATGGAGCTATCTTACGTTCTCGGCGAGCGGCGCGAAAGCCGCAGGGGTCGCGCAAGCGAGGCACTATGGCTCGCGCGAGCGCACGGTTACGGTCTGGGGGGCGATGGCGGTGATGTAAACGCCGTCAGCGAGTTCGGGAATCTCGGGCCGGACGACGTGTGTCCCTGGATCGAGGTCGACGACGTCGGCGGTGAAGGTCCAGCCGCCGCGCTCGAAAGCGCTGATGATGGTTCGGGGCCCGCTGATCGTCACCAAAATTTCGCCCGGTTCCACGTCCCAGCCGTCGTTGGTGAGGGAAGGATCCGGCATTGCCCGGAACGAGGTTTCCTCGTGTTCCTCGCGAATCTCCACGAACACGTCGTGCGGGGACACCGACGCCAGCCGGACCAGGAAGTCGGTGACGTGAAGATCCACCGCGCGGCGAACCGAACTTCGGGCTCCCGAGATGTCCACCGGGAGCGTGGGAAGGGAAACGAGCGACGCCACCCGCGACTCGGGGCCCGTGATTTGGGCCGTCGGGGGGTCGACCCGCCACTCCTCGACGGCGAATCCCTCCGCCGCGTTGCCCGTCACGGTTGCTTCCACGCGTATCGTCCGCGTCAAGGTCCGTTCAAGGTCGAACTCGACCAACGGCGGGTCGATTCGCAAGACCTCCACACCGAAAGGCGCCTGTATGGTTCCTGCCAGGTTGAACCGCTTCGGGCCCGGTTCCTGTCCTGCCAGCGTTATCACCGCCGTCACATCGGCCGGCGAGATCTCGTTCAGGAGGTTTGCGGACCCGCGGAGTTGGAGGGTGACTTCCGTGGCTGTTTCGCCCGTGATCTCCGTGTTCTGCGGGAACCCCACAAACGCGAGGGGCACCGTGCGGCTGATGACGGAGTTCGTTTCCGATGCGATCGTCAGCCACAACATCGCGGAGAGCGCGAGGGAAAACAGCTTGAGCATCGGGTTCTTCCGGACGAACCGTTTGATGATGCGCAACATCTCAGGAGGTCTCCGCTCGGACCGGGCGGGGCGGTTGGCGCGCCGCCTTCTTCTCGAAGGCTTCGCGCAGCCGCTGCCGGAGCCCGTCCCCGTCGAGGAACCGTTCCACCTGGCCCCCCGTCGCGACGGAGATCGATCCGGTCTCTTCCGAAACGATGATGGCGACGGCGTCGGTTTCCTCGGTGACGCCGATGGCCGCGCGGTGCCGGGTCCCGAGCCCCTTGCTCAGGCGCGGGTTCACCGTGAGCGGCAGGAAACACGCGGCGGCCGCGATCCGCCCGTTGCGAATGATAACGGCTCCGTCGTG
>CAZTTI010000005.1:0-13330 GCA_964615925.1 uncultured Solibacteraceae bacterium | reverse complement strand
GTTCGAACGGCCCTTTCGTCGAGGTCAACTGCGCCGCCATCCCCGAGGAACTGATCGAGAGCGAGCTCTTCGGGCACACGCGCGGTTCGTTCACCGGGGCCACCAGCGACCAGCCCGGAAAGTTCGCCCAGGCCGCGGGAGGGACGATTTTCCTGGACGAAGTCGGAGACATGAGCCTGAAGACGCAGGCCAAGGTCCTGCGCGCGATCGAATCCCAGAGTTTCCAGCCGATCGGAGCACACACGAACCGCAACGTCGACGTCCGCATCATCGCGGCCACGAACAAGAACCTCGCGCAGGAGATCCAGGCCGGACGGTTCCGTGAGGATCTGTTCTACCGACTGAACGTCATTCCCTTCTTCGTGCCGCCTCTGCGGGAGCGCCATGCGGACATCCGGACCATCGCCGAATATTTTATGAGCGTGTTTTCGGCCGAACACGGCCGGCCTCCCAAAACCTTCAGGCCCGAAGCGCTCGAGGCGATGGCGGGATACTCCTGGCCGGGGAACGTCCGGGAGCTCCGCAACGAGATCGAGCGCCTCGTCATCATGGTCTCCGCGAGCGAGATCGGGTCCGCGCACTTGTCCCTTCCCAACGGGGACTCCGAAACCGGATCCCTGTTCGAGGGCCGGGCGCGATACGAGCGGGACATGATCCTCTCGCGTCTGGATGCGAACTCATGGAATATTTCACAAACTGCGAGGGATCTTGGACTTGAACGCAGTTATCTCTATAGAAAGATGAAGTCTTACGGCATCTCGAAGAAGGACAGCTTGCCGTGAGGCCCGAGTCCGAATCCTCACCGGAAGCCTGGCTCGGGGGGCCGCTCCCCGGAATTCATCCCCTGCTCCAGCCGGTGGCCCACGCCCTGGTCCAGGCTCGCCGCGAGATCACATCCGCGCTCGCTGGTTTCCCGGACCGCTACCTGTGGGTCCGGCCGGCGGGCGCCGCGTCAGTGGGTTTTCACCTCCAGCATCTCGCCGGTATCCTCGATCGACTCCTGACCTATGCCGACGGCCGTAGCCTCGACGACGACCAGCTCCGCTTTCTGGAAACCGAGGGGACACCGCCGGGACCGGAAACAACAACCGCCCAACTCCTGGCCGCATTTGACGCCGAGATCGAAAAGGCGCTCGACCAACTGCGCCAGATCCCACCGGAGTCGCTCACCGAGCACCGCCTGGTCGGACGCCGGAAGCTCGAATCGACGGTGTTGGGGCTCGCCGTGCATGCGGCCGAGCACACGATGCGGCACACGGGCCAGGTGCTCGTGACGGCGCGCTTCGTCCGGTAGTGGCTGAAGGGAGGCTTCCGGTCGGTGTGCGAGAATCGGACCGGATGCGCCGCCAAATACATCCAGGAGGGACCATGATCCGACTCCTTTTCTTTGCCGCGTTCGGGTTGCCGCTGGCGGCTTACGGACAGAACGTTGAACCGTCCGTCGAACTCGTGATCGCCTCAAGCGTCGAGGATCGTCAGCCAGTGGATGCGCGCAACTCCTTTCCCGAAGGTACCGGGACTGTCACCGCCTGGGCGCGCACCGAAGGACTGACGGGCACGACGATCACCTTCGTGTGGGAGCACCCGAACGGCGTGACCACCATCAACGTGATGATCGGCGGGTCCCCGTGGCGGACCTGGACGCGCAAGTCGATCCCCGAGGGGTGGACCGGAGAATGGACCGTCCGCGTCACCGGCACCAGCGGGACGCTGGCCACGGCAACGTTTACGGTCGGGGGCGAGTAGGATCTATCCGACGAGCCCTTTCACCGGCGAGGATGCGCTGGCGTACAGCTTCTTCGGGATCCGTCCGGCCTCGTAGGCAAGCCTTCCGGAGCGGACGGCGAGATTCATGGCCTCGGCCATGGACGGCGGATCGTTGGCGCCGGCGATGGCCGTGTTCATCAGCACGCCGTCGGCTCCCAGTTCCATCGCGACCACGGCGTCGGACGCGGTTCCGACTCCCGCATCAACGATGAGGGGAACTTCGGTGATGCGTTCGCGGAGGATCGTCATCGCGGCGACGTTCTGGATCCCCATCCCGGAGCCGATCGGCGCGCCGAGCGGCATGATGGCCGCCGCGCCGGCGTCGATGAGACGGCGCGCCACGACGAGGTCGTCGTTCGTGTACGGCAGGACGACGAATCCTTCACCCACGAGAATCCGTGTGGCTTCGACGAGGGCGGCGGTATCCGGGAAAAGCGTCTGTTCGTCGCCGATCACCTCGAGCTTCACCCAATTCGACAGACCGGCCTCTCGTCCGAGGCGCGCCGTCCGGACCGCATCGTCCGCCGTATAACATCCCGCCGTGTTGGGCAAGATCGTCATTCCCGGATCGATGAAGTCGAGCAGGGATTGACCGGTGCCCCGTTTCAGCTCGACCCGCCGGACCGCCACGGTTACCATGTCGGCGCCGGAACGTTTGTGCGCCTCGGCCATGACCTCGTTGGACGGGTACTTCCCGGTCCCGACGATGAGGCGGGAGGCAAAACTCCGGCCCGCGACGACCAGTCCGACCGGCTGGCCTCCGCCGACGAACTGCACGACCTCGATCCGGTCTTCGCGCTCCACCCGGGTTTCGTTCCAATTCGACCGCGGAACGACCGCGTGATTCCGCTCGACGGCAACCCGCTCGGCGGGAAGCTCGAAAAACGCGAGCATCTCCCGGATGGTCAGCGGCCCGGGGATGTCGCGGGACTCGCCATTCAACTGGAACCGCACCGGCATGGCAACTCGTCGAACTCCTGATCTTGAGCGAACGCCCTATCTTAACAGACCCTTCCGGGCGAGCGGCCCGCTTGACAGTCCCGGGCGACGTGCCCATAATGGGGGGTTCTATATTGCCTGAAGTCCTTGCTTAAGGGCAAGTTACGGCGTTTTCGAAGCCCGCAGGTGCCGGCCTTCCGAAAACAACTCGATGTTGGAAAACTGGCTGCCCATCCTGATCTTCTTCGTGCTCATCACCGGATTCGCGGCCGGAAACATCGCGATTTCCTGGGTCATGGGGGTGCAGAAGCCCAACCCCCTCAAGGGCGCGCCCTACGAGAGCGGGATGAACCCGATCGGAACCGCCCGCGAACGGTATTCCGTCGATTTCTACGTGGTCGCGATGCTCTTCCTCCTCTTCGATGTGGAGGCCATCTTCCTCTTCCCGTGGGCCGTGGTTTTCCAGGAACTGCGTATCGCGGCCTTCGTCGAGATGCTCGTCTTCATCGGCGTCATCCTCGCGGGATTCATCTACGCCTGGAAGAAGGGTGCGCTCGAATGGGAGCGGCGATGAGGTCCGTCCCCCGACCAGCAGCGAGTCCATGATGGGAATATTCTCCGAGGAAACCGAGCAGAAGTTCCGAAGGTTGGTGGCCGTCTATCCCCGGAGGCGTTCGGCCCTCGTCCCGATGTTGATCCTCGCGCAGCGAGAACTCGGCTGGGTGACGCCGGATGCGATTCGCTACGTCGCCGAGTACCTGGATCTCTCTGCTTCCGACGTGGAATCGGTGGCTTCTTTCTATACGATGCTCCACCTGAAGCCCATCGGCCGGCACGAGATCCTCGTGTGCACGAACATCGCCTGCATGCTCTCCGGATCCGACGTCATCCGAAAGACGCTCGAGGACAAGGCCGGAGCCTGCCTCGGCGAAACATCCGCCGACGGGGCGTTCACCCTCATCGAAGCCGAATGCCTCGGGTCGTGCACGACGGCACCCGTCATCCAGGTCGACGGCGAGTTTTACGAGAACCTCACTCCCGAGAAGACCGAGGCGCTCGTCGAAGACCTCGCTCAGAGCGGCAAGCCATGATCGCCTATCTGACGAGCGCGGAGTTCCTCTTTCTGATGGCCAAGATCACGACGATTTTCGGCGGGCTCATGGGGTCGCTCGCGTACATGACGTGGCTCGAACGGAAGGTCATGGCGGGAGTTCAGATGCGGCCCGGGCCGAACCGCGTCGGTCCGTTCGGGCTGCTGCAACCGCTGGCCGATGGGCTCAAGTTCCTGTTCAAGGAAGACATCATTCCGGCCAACGCAAACACCATCGTCTACGTCGCCGCGCCCGCCATCTCCCTGATCCCCGCCCTGATGTCGTTCGCCGTGATCCCGTTCGGACCGGTGCTCCAGATCACCGACCTGAACGTCGGCGTGCTCTACATCTTCGCCGTGACCTCGGTCGGCGTGTACGGGATCGTTCTCGGCGGATGGGCCTCCAACTCGAAGTACCCCCTCATGGGGGGACTGCGGGCGTCGGCGCAAATGGTCAGCTACGAGCTCAGCCTGACGCTTTCGGTCATCGGCGTCCTGATGATTGCGGGAACGCTCAGCCTCCAGGAACTCGTTGCCGCGCAACAGGGAACGTGGCTCGGATTCATTCCCCGCTGGAACATCGTTCTTCAACCGGTCGCGTTTGTCATCTTCCTGGTCAGCATCATCGCCGAGACCAACCGCACGCCGTTCGACATGGCGGAGGCCGAGCAGGAGTTGGTCGCCGGATGGCACACTGAATACAGCGCGATGAAGTTCGCGATGTTTTTCCTGGCCGAATACGCGAACATGGTCACCGGCTCGGCGATGGCCTCGATCCTCTTCCTCGGGGGTTGGATCGGGCCCATGTTCGGCCCTCCGGCCCTCCAGGCCGTCCTGCCCACGTTGTGGTTCGTCCTCAAGATCTTCGGCTTCATGTTCCTGTTCATGCTGATCCGCGCGACGCTCCCCCGGATCCGTTATGACCAGTTGATGGCCTTCGGCTGGAAGATCCTGTTGCCGCTCGCGCTGGCCAACGTTCTGGTCACGAGCTTCGTCCTGGCGGTGTCATGATCCTTCAGGCGTTGTTCTTCGCGTTCGCGTCCGTGGCGCTCGGCGCGGCCGTCAATGTCCTCGTGCAACGGCACGTGTTGCACAGCGCGCTCTCCCTGATCCTGATGCTCGGCGCGGTCTCCGGACTCTTCGTCCTTCTCGGCGCCGAGCTGCTGGCCGTGGTCCAGATCATCGTCTACGCGGGCGCCATCATGGTGCTGTTCGTGTTCGTCATCATGCTCCTCAACGTCACTACCGACGACGATGAAGAACCGGACCGCCACCGCTGGCTGAAGTTCATCGGCATTCCCCTCGGCCTCTTCCTTCTGGCGATTTTGTCCTCGGCGCTTGCCGGCATCGGTACCGAGCCGGCCGGGGCGCTTGCCGGAGCCGGCATCGAACCGCCCGCCGCGGACACCGGCATCGGGAGCGCCGAAGCGATCGGCAGGAGCCTCTTCACCGAATACGTCCTGCCGTTCGAGGCGACCTCGTTGCTCATCCTGATTGCCGTCGTCGGGGCGCTCGTGCTGGCGAAGAGGGATCCATGATCCCGATCGCGTGGTATCTGACGCTGGCCGCCATGCTCTTCGTGGTAGGCGCAATCGGCTTCTTTCTGAAGCGGAACATCATTGCGCTCCTGCTGTCGATCGAGATCATGCTGAACGCCGTGAACCTCTCCTTCGTCGCGTTCTCCGCGATGTGGGGGGCCGTGGGAGGACAGGTCTTCGTCTTCTTCACGATGGTCGTCGCCGCGGCAGAAGCCGCCGTGGGCCTCGGCCTCGTGATCGCGATCTTCCGCAACCGGGAATCGCTGAACGTGGACCGTGCCAACTTGATGCGATGGTGACGATGTTTCTCGATCTGATCTGGCTGATCCCGCTCGCGCCGCTCGCCGGTGCCATCGCGAACGGCATTTTCGGAAGGCGCTTTTCCCGCCCCCTTATCGTTGCGATCGCGTGCGGCGCGGTCCTTGCGGCCTTCGTGCTGTCGGTGGGCGCGTTCGCCGGAATGGTATCGCTGCCCGAAGAGCAACTCCCCGTCGCCCGCAGCTACTTCACGTGGATCGAGTCCGGGCCTTTCGTAGCGAATGCCGGGTTCCTGCTCGACCCCCTCTCCGGGATGATGATCCTGATCGTCACCGGCGTCGGTCTGCTGATCCACATCTACTCGGCCGGGTACATGGCCCACGAGGACGGGCTCTACCGCTACTTCGCGTACCTGAACCTGTTCATGTTCTCGATGCTGACGCTCGTGCTGGCCGACAACTACCTCTTGATGTTCGTCGGATGGGAAGGCGTGGGACTGTGTTCTTACCTCCTGATCGGGTTTTACTTCCAGCGACGCTCGGCCACCGACGCGGGAAAGAAGGCCTTCGTCGTGAACCGCGTCGGGGACTTCGGCTTCATCCTCGCCACGGCCCTGATCTTCTGGACATTCGGGAGCGTGGACTATCTCGCCGTCTTCGCGCAGGCATCCGAACGAAGTGTTGAACCGATGGGGGCGATCGGAGCCGTGACCGCCGCCTGCCTCCTCATGCTGCTGGGCGCGACGGGGAAGTCCGCGCAGATCCCGCTTTATGTCTGGCTGCCGGACGCGATGGAAGGCCCCACGCCTGTCAGCGCCCTGATCCATGCCGCGACAATGGTGACCGCGGGCGTGTACATGATCGCGCGGTCCGCCGCCCTCTTCGACCTGGCGCCCACGGCCGGGTTCGCTGTCGCCGCCATCGGGGCCGTCACCGCGCTTTTCGCCGCAACGATCGGCCTCGTTCAAAACGACATCAAACGCGTCCTCGCCTATTCCACGGTCAGCCAGTTGGGATACATGTTCCTCGGGGTCGGCGTGGGGGCGTATGCCGCCGGTGTTTTCCACCTCATGACGCACGCGTTCTTCAAGGCCCTGCTCTTCCTGGGTGCCGGGAGCGTGATCCACGGTATGGGCGGCATCCAGGACCTCCGGAAGATGGGGGGACTTCGGCATGAGATGCCGTGGACCTTCCGCACCTTCCTGATCGGCGGACTGGCGCTCGCGGGCTTCCCGGGACTGGCCGGGTTCTTTTCCAAGGACGCCGTCCTGTGGGGTGCGTTTTCCTATCCGGCGTTCGGCCCCTTACTCTGGGGCATCGGTGTCCTGGCCGCGGGCCTGACGGCGTTCTATACGTTCCGCCTCATCATCCTGGCGTTTTTCGGGGCTCCCCGGTACACGCCCGGTGACGCGGACCACGTCCATGAGTCGCCCGCGTCGATGACGATTCCCCTCGTCCTCCTGGCCGCGTTTTCCGTCGTCGCAGGTTATGCCGGCGTACCGGCCGTCCTCGGTGGGGGCAACCATTTCGAGCACTTCCTCGAGCCGGTGGTCGGCTCCGGAGTCGCGGAAGGCGACCATACCATCGAGCTCCTCGTGATGGGAACGTCGGTCGCCGCGGGGCTCGTCGGGATATTCCTCGCATGGATGTTCTACGCGCGGCGTCCGGGCACGGCGGATGCTTTCGCCGACGCGGTTCCGGGCGTACACCGCGTGCTCGCGAACCGGTACTACGTGGACGAAGCATATGACGCTGCCGTGGTCCGGCCCATCCTCGAAACCGCCAGACAATACCTCTGGCGACTCGTCGACGCCGGCATCATCGACGGATTCGTCAACGGCACCGGACGCGCCATCGCCAGCCTCGGCTCCGTTCTCCGGCGCATGCAGGCGGGCAACGTCCGGGCTTATGCCGGATGGATCCTGACCGGATCCATCCTCATTCTCCTGGGGCTCGTCTTCGGATGATGACCACGATCGATTCCTGGATCCTGACGCTCGTCATCTTCCTGCCGGGGGCCGGCGCGCTGGCCGTGGCCCTGGCCGGAAAGCGCGCGGAATGGAGCCGCGGAATCGCCCTGGCCGTGTCGCTCGCCACGTTCGCCGTTTCCCTCTACCTCTGGTGGTCATTCGACGCCGGGTCGGCCGGGATGCAATTTGCGACGGACATTCCCTGGATCGGAGAAGCCGGGATCGGCTATCGCGTGGGGATCGACGGCATCAGCCTCTTCCTGGTGCTGCTCTCGACGTTTCTCGTGCCGATCGCCGTCGTGGCGAGCGCGTCCATCGACCAGCGCGTCCGGGAGTATTTCGTCTTCATGCTGCTGCTCGAGACGGGAATGATCGGGGTCTTCGCCGCCCTCGACTTCTTCCTGTTCTACGTGTTCTGGGAGGTCGTCCTCGTCCCGATGTATTTTCTCATCGGCGTATGGGGAGGCGAACGCCGCATCTACGCGGCGACCAAGTTCGTCCTCTACACGATGGCGGGATCGGTCCTCATGCTGGTGGCGATCCTCGGCCTGTATTTCCTCCACGGGGACGCCACCGGGAACTACACGTTCGCATACGAAGCGATCCTTGGATCGATCGCGGCCGGGACGCTGGTCCTGACGCCGGTGGTCGAGTTCTGGATGTTCGTGGCGTTTTTCCTCGCGTTCGCCATCAAGGTCCCGCTGTTTCCCCTGCACACGTGGCTGCCCGACGCCCACGTCGAGGCGCCGACCGCCGGATCGGTCCTCCTGGCCGGCGTCATGCTCAAGATGGGGACTTACGGACTGATTCGATTCAATCTTCCCATGTTCCCCAACGTGAGCGTCCTCGCAGCGCCGATGATCGCGATGCTGGCCATCGTCGGAATCGTGTACGGCGCACTGGTGGCCATGGTCCAGCCCGACATGAAGAAGCTCGTGGCGTATTCCTCGGTCAGCCACCTGGGCTTCGTCGTCCTGGGTATCTTCGGGTTCACGCCGATGGGAATGGAAGGCGCGGTGTACCAGATGCTGGCTCACGGGGTCTCGACCGGCGCCCTCTTCCTCCTGGTCGGCGTCCTCTATGACCGCCGGCACACGCGCCTCGTCGCCGACTACGGCGGAGTGGCGCACCGGATGCCGGCCTTTGCCGCGGTGTTCCTCCTGGTCGCGCTCTCCTCGATCGGGCTTCCGGGGCTCAACGGCTTCGTCGGGGAGTTCCTGATCCTGGTCGGGAGTTTCGGGGTGAACCCGGCGTGGGCGGCCACGGCGGCCCTCGGCGTGATCCTCTCGGCCGTCTACATGCTCTGGATGTACCAGCGGGTCATGTTCGGAGAGATCGGCCTCGACAACCAGGCTCTCGAGGATCTTCGGCCGCGGGAACTCGCCACCCTCCTGCCGATGGTCGTCCTCATCATCTGGATGGGCGTGTACTCGGGTTCGTTCCTGCGGCCGATGGATGCCTCGATCGCGGGCGTCCTCGAACGGATCGAGGCCGTTATCGAGCCTCCGGGCGGCGTGCTGGCCGGGAACACGGACGCCGGGGAGGTCCAGCCGTGAATCCCGCCGGCGTCAACATACTCGCGATCCTTCCCGCCATCGTGGTTTCGCTCGCGGGGATCGCCATCATGGTCGTCGATGGATTCCTCCCGCGGGCCCACCGCATCCGGACCAGCGGGCTCGCGGTCGCGGGACTGCTCGTTGCCGCGTTGGCCCTCGTTCCGATGGCGGCCGAGGCCGGGACCTGGTACTCCGGCCTCTGGGTCGTCGATGGATATTCGGTCTTCTTCCACGCCCTCTTCCTGCTGATCGCATTCCTGACCACGCTCGGGGCGACGGACTTTCTTCGGCGCGACAGCACCCTGCCGCCGTCGGAATTCACGGTCCTGCTCCTGTTCGCGACGGCGGGAGCGATGGTCATGTCGGGAGCTGCGGAGTTGATGTTGGTCTTCGTGGGACTGGAAATCCTCTCGATCGCTTCCTACGTCCTGGCCGGCTACCGGCGGCACGATCTACGCTCGAACGAGTCCGCGCTCAAGTATTTTCTCGTGGGATCGTTTGCCTCGGCGTTTTTCCTCTACGGGGTCGCCCTGGCGTTCGGGGCGACGGGCACGACGCGCCTCGCCGGCATCGCGGCCGCGATCCAATCCGGAGACGTGCCGGGCCCCCTGCTTTACACCTCCGCCGGATTGATCCTGACGGGCCTCGCGTTCAAGGTCGCGCTAGTGCCGTTCCACGTCTGGGCGCCGGACGTGTACGAAGGGGCTCCGACTCCGGTGACGGCGTTCATGTCGGCCGCCACAAAAGCCGCGGGATTCGCGGTCCTGTTCCGGATCTTCCTGACGGCGTTTCCGTCGACGGGAGGCCAGTGGCTGGACGTCGTCTGGATCCTGGCCGCGGTCTCGATGGTCATCGGCAACATCGCCGCCGTCGTTCAATCCAACATCAAACGCATGCTCGCGTATTCGTCGATCGCCCACGCCGGTTACGTGACCGTTGCCTTCGCGTCCGGGACCGAGCGTGGCGTAGCCGCCGCGATGTTCTACCTTCTCGCTTACGGCGTGATCGCGATCGGCGCGTTCACGGTCGTGACGGTCGTTTCAAGAACGGACGAGGAACTGGTCGCGATCGCCGACTACCGCGGCCTCGCGCGGAAGCGGCCCGGACTGGCCGCGCTGCTCGCCGTGTTCCTGCTCTCGCTGGCCGGAATCCCCGGCACCGCGGGGTTCGCCGGGAAGTTTTTCATTTTCTCGGCGGCCGTGGAATCCGGCCTCATCGGACTGAGCGTGATCGGCGTCCTGACGACGGTGGTTTCCTTTTATTACTACCTATACGTGATCGTCGAGATGTACATGAAAGATCCCGGCGAGACGTTCGAGGATGCCCGCGTCCGGCCCGCGACGGCCGTGGCCCTCACCGTGTGCCTGGCCCTGACCTTCTACCTGGGCCTTCTTCCGGGGCGGCTGCTCGAGTGGGTGCGCGCGTCGGTCCTTTGATCCGTACAGCGGGCCGTGCGACGAATCGGGATTTTCCGCGTCCAATACCGCAAGTTGCCTGGCGTCAGGGGCTTTGTTTATACTGGCTCGTTTGTTGAGACTTTGCCCCCCTCTTGAAGAGAGAGTGCCATGAGAATTTATACCTCGATGTTGGGAATCCTCCTTTTCGGCCTGCTCCTCGCCCCGGGCGCGACGGAGCAGTCCACTGGCCTGACCGTGCTCCAGGCTGGGGCCGCCCGGCAAGCCGCCGACGGCGCCCAGATCCTCGAACGCTCCTGTACGGCCTGCCATGACCTCAGCGGCGTCGCCGCCTTCGCCGAATCCGGCGAACAGGCCACCCGCGATCTGATCTCGACGATGGTCGGCTATGGGGCGACCGTCGCGGACGACGAGCTCGACGTGCTCGTGGCCCACATCCTCGCTGCCTATGGTCCCGGGGCCGGAGGACAGGATGGTCCCGGGGCCGGAGGACAGGATGCGCCGGCCGCGTTCGACGAAGCCGCCGGGATGGCGCTGGTCAACGCGAAGTGCACGACCTGCCACGATGGAACCGTCATGGGAGAACGGGGAGCATTTCCTCCCGACCAATGGGTGGAAACCGTGGACCGCATGATGGAATACGGGTTGGCCCTGACCGAAGACGAATACAACCTGATTCTCACTACCCTGGGAACACCCGCTGGAGAATCGCCCGCCGGCGCCGAAGCGGCCGAGGAAGAAGCCGCCGCGTTCGACGAGGCGGCCGCCGCGGCCCTGGTGACCGCACGGTGCACGACCTGTCACGACGATTCCTCCTTCGGGGAACGGGGAGCCTATCCCCCGGAGCAATGGGCCGAAACCGTCGACCGCATGATGGGTTACGGGCTTGCCCTGACCGAAGACGAGTACGACACGATCCTGCTGTACCTGGGGACACCTCCGGGGGAGGCCGACGCGTTTGACACGGCCGCGGCCGAATCGCTCCTGAACTCGGCGTGCACGACGTGTCACGACCTGACCGCGATCACCTCGGCCCCTCCCGGCAGCTTTACCGAAGCCGAGTACCGGGACACCATCATCCGGATGATGGGATACGGCCTCTCGATCACCGACGCCGATGTCGACATGCTCGTGCGGTACCTGACCGAAACCTACGGCGAAGAGTAGATCACCTGATCGGAGACGAAGGCGGACGGGAACTCCCCGTCCGCCTTTTTTTGTGTGTCTTTTCACCGGCCCTCTCGCGGCCAATTGCGTGTTGGATCTGCTATACTATGCGGTTTGATCGGGGGTGCGAGGGCCGTCCATGCGGCGCTGGTCCGCAATCGCGTGGACCTCCGGAGTCCGCCGAAGGTGGTAAAAGTGCCGCTTGACCCGAACGAACAGGATCCGGGCTCGGAACCGATGCTGGTCCGTTCCCTGCGTTTGATGCAGGAGAACCTGAGGACCGCGGGACCGGTGGTGTTGTCGGGCTACATGTTGATATCGGCGATTCTCGTTTTCGGGGGCATCGGGTTCGCGCTGGATCGATGGCTCGATCGCTCGCCATGGTTCCTCCTCGGCGGGCTGCTCCTGGGAATCGTCGTTGGATTCGTGGAGTTGGCAAGGATCGTTTTTTGGAAGAAGTAACATGAAACTGGCGGCGGGACTGGGGATCGGCGCGGTGGCCACGGCAGCGCTCGCATCGATTCTGCTCGGGGGCGGCTTCGCCCGCGACGTCTGGCTTGGCATGGCCGGCCCGGCGCTGGCCGTGGTAACGGCGTGGATCGTCGTGGAGCGGACGTTCCGCATCCAGCCCGAACGACTGACGGCGGTTCAGGCCCGGCTGTTCGTGGCCAAGATGCTGTTCTTCGGCGCATACGTCGGGGGCGTCCTGGGAACCGGTCTGGCGCGTCCCACTCCGTTCATGGCCGCGTTCACGATATATTTCGTGGTTCTCTACGGCGTTCACGCCTTCGCGCTCCATCGCCTGATGCGCGTCACGCCGACCCACTAACCAAGTCGGAACGGAATGATGTTTCTACGGCTCCTCCAAGAAGAAGAACTGCACGAAGAAGCGGTCGAAGGTTTCAACGCCGGCGAGGTCATCATCGAGCACGTGGCCAACACCGGGCTCGACCATCCGTTGATCCACCTAGGGCATCTGGGTCCGATCGACATGTCCGTGACCAAACACGTTCTGATGCTCTGGATCGTCGCCGCCCTGGTCTTCTTTATCGTCACGCTCACGGTGCGGTCGTACCTGAAGAAGGACCGGCTGATCCCCTCGGGCTTCGCCAACGTCCTCGAGGCCATGGTCCTGTTCATCCGCGACGAGATCGTGGCCCCGAACGTCGGTCGGAAGTGGGTGAATACGTGGGCCCCGCTGATGTTGACGTTTTTCGTCTTCATCCTGGGCGCCAATGCGATCGGGATGATCCCGATCTTCGACGTCGTGGGAATCGCGAACTACTTCATCCATCCCTCGGAAGAGTCGTTCCTGTACAACGTGACCCACGGCGGGACGACGGCGACGGCCAACTTCAACGTCACGGCGGCGCTGGCCACGATCACGTTTTTCTCGATCATCATCGCCGGGACGCTGGCCCACGGGTTCGTCAAACACTGGAAAAATCTGGTTCCGAGCGGTCTCGCGAAACCGATCTACATCCTCCTCATCCCGATCGAGATCATGGGACTCCTGGTGCGGCCGTTCGCGCTGACCATGCGACTTGCCGCCAACATGACAGGCGGACACATCGCGATTCTGGCCATCCTGTCCTTCGTGTTTCTCTTCACGGAGATGCTCGGGAACGCCC
>CAZTTI010000004.1:0-6427 GCA_964615925.1 uncultured Solibacteraceae bacterium | reverse complement strand
TCAGGTCCCCCATCGTCCCGGCCTGAAAATAGGTCTCCGCCCAGCCATATTTGGACAGCGGCATGAACTCGCTGTCCGGATAGGTCGCGATCAGGTTCTGAAACAGGAGGCGCGCGCGCGTGTTCTGGCCCCGGTCGAGGTCGTAAAGGGCGCGATTGTAGAGAACCTGGTCGGTCTCGTTCAGACCGCTCTCGAGATCGATATCGTCCGGATATCCGCCACATGCGGACACGAGGAAGCCCGCGAGGAGTCCCTGGAGGACGAAGAGTGTCTTTGTCTTACACCAAACCATTAATACGGCAACACTTAATAAATAGCAGGACTCTTAAGAATCATAACGAAGCCCGTTGGCCTTTGCCAACATTTCCTTGACCTTCTCCCCGGGATCCGGAGCACCGAAGATGGCCGATCCGGCGACGAGCACGTTGGCCCCGGCGCGAACGACCGGACCCAGCGTGGCGTCGTGGACACCCCCGTCGACCGAAACCACCACGTTCAACCCGCGTTTCTCGATGCGTTCACGAAGGGCCGCGATCTTGTCGAGCGCGTAGGGGATGAACGCCTGCCCGCCGAATCCCGGATTGACACTCATCACCAGGACCAGGTCCACCAGATCGAGCGCGTGATCGATCGTGTGGATCGGCGTGGCCGGATTGAGCGCCACACCGGCCTGGATTCCGTGGGACCGGATGTTGGCGAGCGTCCGGTCCAGGTGCGGCGCGGCCTCGACATGCACCGTCAGCGCGGCGACGCCGAGGGGCGCGAACTGCTCGACGAAGCGGTCGGGATCCTCCACCATCAGGTGAACGTCGAGGGGGAGTCGGGTCACGCGGCCGACGGACTGGACCACGATTGGACCGATCGTGATCTCCGGAACGAAGTGTCCGTCCATGACGTCCACATGCAGCTGATGCGCACCGGCTTCTTCGACCGCGCGGATCTGCTCGCCCAGCCGCGTGAAATCGGCCGACAGGATCGACGGCGCGATCCGGACCGTCGAGGTCCCGGCGTCACTGACCGACTTCGATTCGGATAACTTCATCTCGCGACACCTTGTACCCTGCTGGAGGCTGCTGCCCGACGACGCGTCCCGGTTCGGTTCCCGGCTGCGCTCGATAAGTCGTTTCACCGAGCCGGAACCCCTCGCGGACGACACTTGCCCGCACATCCGCTTCGGTCCGGCCGCGGAGATCGGGCATCAGGTATTCTTCGGAGAACGGACCGAGCGACACCAGGACGTCCACCGATGGATCGGTCCCTCCCCGGTCTCCGGGAGCCGGTGACTGGTAGAGGACAGTGGACGACGCCCCTTCCGAGGTATGCGTGTAGAGCATGTTCCGCATGGCGAGACCGCGTTGCGACAGCATCATCTGCGCGCTCCGGAGACTCGCCCCCGTCACGTCGGGAACCGGGAACCGCCGCTCTCCGAGGCTCAGCAGGACCTGGACCCCCCGGGCCCGCTTGACGGTGGCACCCGGCGCCGGTCTCTGATCGATGATCTGGCCTTCCGGTACGGCGCTGAAGCGGCTGCTCTCCACGTCGAGTTCGAGCCCCTGGTCGAACAGCAATGCGGCCGCCTCGGACTCGGTCATCCCGGTCAGCGCCGGGACGACGACCTCGCGTCCCCGGATCGCGAAGCGCATCGCCGTCATCGCGCTGAGCAATCCCGCGGCGACGAGTACCAGCATCATGAGCAGGAGCGCGGGCAGCCGCGACCAGCGCAAGGACTTCGCCTCGGTGGCGGTACCGGAAGCCGCCGGCTGGACTGCCTTTTCTCCCCCGTGCTTGGAAATTCGCTCCATGACCCCAATCCAATTTCGCCCCGGCACCGACCGGATCAGGACCCGTTCCCGGCCGCGGTGACGGCGGTAAAGACCTCTGAATCCCCGAGGCGAGCACCCCGCGCGAACTCGATGCCGGAAACGGCCCGGCGATTCTCGGCTTGGATCGTCACGATTTCCAAGCCCCGGCCGTCACCGCAACCGACCAGGAGTTGGTCGGTGAGTTGGCCCCCATCCCTAACGATAACACCGGCGGGGGCTCCCAAACGCGCCCGATGGCGGCGCGTCCTGAGAATCTTGCAGGCCGTGCCCCGAAAGCCGACCGTCACCGCCGGCCACGGCAACAACCCGCGCACCTTGTTGTGGATTGCAGCGGCCGATTCGGCCCAGCTCACGTATCCATCTTCCCGCCGCAGCCGTGGCGCCATTGTCGCCCGCGAGGAATCCTGAGCCACCGGCCGGATCATCCCACGCCCGATCCCCTCGAGGGTCTCCACCAGCAGGGCCGCGCCCATCGCGGCCAGCCGATCGTAGAGTTCGGGGGCGGTTTCATCAGGATCGATCGGCGTGGATCGCGTGGCGTACACGGGGCCGGTGTCCATCCCGTCGTCGATCGCCATCACGGAGACGCCGGTTTCGGTGTCTCCGTGAATGATGGCCCAGTTCACGGGGGCGGCCCCGCGATGGCGCGGGAGCAGCGAACCGTGAACGTTGATGACGCCGAACCGCGGGAGTTCCCGGAGCCACCGCGGAACGAACTGACCGTACGCGACGACGACAATCACCTCCGGATCGAGTTCGCGGATCCGCCGCGCCGTGTCGTCATCCTTCAGACTTGCCGGTTGGAGCAGGGCGAACGCTTCCCGCCGGGTGCGCGCCTTCACCGGCGCATCATGGATGCCCCGCCCCCGGCCGCTGGGACGATCCGGCTGGGTGACGATTCCGCTGATCTCGTGACCCGCGGCGAGCAGCGCATCGAGCGAAGGAACCGCGAAACTCGCGGTTCCCATGAACAAAATGCGCATCGACTACCATTCATCCCGTTTGACGAGCTTCTTGATCCGGCGCCGGATCAGATCGCGTTTGAGAAAACTGAGGTGTTCGAGAAACAGCACGCCGTTCAGGTGGTCCAGTTCGTGACAGAAAGCGCGCGCGAGCAGGCCGGTTCCCTCGAGCACCAGGTCGCGGCCCTCGATATCGACGCCCCGGACCACGACGCGTTCAGGACGGACCACGCGTTCGTTGAAGCCCGGAATGCTGAGGCAACCTTCTTCTTCGAACTGCTCGCCCTCGGATTCGACGATCTCCGGATTCACGATCACGATCAGGTTGTCCTTCTTCTCGCCGACGCTGGTGTCGGTCACCATGATCCGCTTCGAGGCCCCGACCTGGGGCGCGGCCAGACCGACGCCGGGTGCGCGGTACATGGCGTGCACCATGTCCTCGACGAGCTGAATCTCCTCGCTGGTGATATTTTCGACGGGTGCGGCCACCTTGTTCAGGACTTCAGCGCCGTATTTGAGTATGGGTCGGTCCATGCGAGTCTCGCGACGATCGAGGTTTTATCGTACCACCTCGGAACGCTTCGCTTCGGCGGTATCCCCTGCCCCTTCCACGCCCCCGAACCGGCGTAATTGTTCGAGGTACGCCGCGTGGTTGCGGCGGGCTTCCCCGATGGAGTCGCCGCCGAACTTTTCGATCACGGCTTCGGTCAGGACCAGCGCCACCATTGCTTCCCCGATCACGCCGGCCGCGGGCACGACACACGTGTCGGACCGTTCGTGCTGCGCGAGAAACGGCTCACGGGTGATCATGTCCACCGATTGAAGGGCCTTCTTCAAGGTCGGGATCGGCTTCAGGTAGACGACGACGCGTATGTCCTCTCCGTTGGACATGCCCCCTTCGATCCCACCGGCGCGGTTGGTCAGGCGGTCGAATCGTCCCGTCGCGGGATCGAATCCGATCTCGTCGTGGGCGCGCGACCCGCGCTCCGACGCCGTGCGGATGCCGTCGCCCACCGCCATGCCCTTCACCGCGTTGATGGACAAGATAGCCGCGCCGAGCCGCGCGTCGAGCTTCCGGTCCCACGACGTGTGGGACCCCAGCCCGATGGGCACGTTGCGGGCCACGATTTCGAACGTTCCGCCGATCGTGTCCCCTTCCTGCTGCGCGCTCTTGATCTCCTCCACCATGCGTTGGGCGAATTCGGGAAGCACACACCGGACGACTTTGTCGTCGCGCACGCTCTCGAGCTGTTCCCAGCTGACGCGAAAATCTTCGGGAAGAGCGGCCGTTCCGATCGAGGTCGTGTGGCTGAGGATCTCGATGCCGAATTCCCGCAGGAACTGTTTGACGAGGCCGCCGGCGGCGACGCGCGAGGTGGTTTCCCGTGCGCTCGACCGTTCGAGGATGTTGCGGGCATCGGACTGGTCGTACTTCTGCGAACCCACCAGGTCGGCGTGACCGGGCCGGGGCCGCGTCACCCGTCGCCTGGAAGCCACTTCCGGGTCCACCGGAGTGACCGACATGATGTCCGCCCAGTTGGTCCAGTCACGGTTCTCGATCATCATCGCAATCGGGCTGCCGAGCGTTCGCCCGTGTCGAATCCCGGAGAGCACGCGCGCGCGGTCGGTCTCGATCTTCATCCGGCCGCCGCGGCCGTACCCTCCCTGGCGGCGCGCCAACTCGGCATTGATGCGATCCACGTCGACCTCGAGGTTGGCCGGAAGCCCCTCGACGGTGGAGATCAGGGCCTGCCCGTGGGACTCGCCGAATGTCCGGAAGCTGAACATAATCCCCCAGTATAGCGAAAACGCCCGCGCTCGAAACGCTCAAGTCACTGTAAACGAAGAACAAACGACCTTCCGAGCGTCGTTGACCCCTTTTGCCCTCTTCCGCTACGATTCACGACATGCTCTTCAGCCCGAAGGACGCCGTTATCGAAGTCCAGGAAACGGCGTTGCTCACGGCGCGGTCCATCCGCGGCGCCTTCCGAAGCCCGTTCTACTTTCGCGACATCCTCCTCCAAATGGACCAGATCGGCGTGGGATCGGTCACGATCGTCGCGCTCACCGGATTTTTCACCGGGGCGGTCCTGACGCTGCAGACGTCGCAGGAGATGGCGCGCTTCGGCGCGGTCGGCATGACGGGGTCCCTGGTGTCGATCTCGCTGGTTCGCGAGCTGGGGCCGGTGCTGGCCGCCCTCATGGTCGCGGGACGCGTGGGCTCGGGAATGGCCTCCGAACTGGGCTCGATGAAGGTGACCGAGCAGATCAACGCAATGCGGGCGCTGGGCACCGACCCGATCAAGAAGCTCGTCGTCCCGCGCGTCTTCGCCACGATCACGATGCAACCGGTCCTGACGATCGTCGCCGACGCGGTTGGCGTGATCGGAGGCCTGTTCGTCGGGATCGCCATGCTCCACATCAGCGCCAACCAGTACCTCAGCTCGGCGTGGAATGCATTGACGTATTGGGATCTGCTGGGAGGTCTGATCAAGCCAGTGGTGTTCGGAGCGACGCTGGCCATCGTCAGCTGCCATTGCGGGCTCCGAACCGAAGGGGGCACACAGGGGGTGGGTCTCTCGACGACACGAGCGGTCGTGGCCTCCTCGGTTCTGATCCTGGTCTTCGACTTCTTCCTGACCAAGCTGATCCAGACCTACACGCCCCTATGACGGCACCGGCCTCGGCAACACGCGTCAAGGTCGAGCCGGCTCCCCTGATCGAGTTACGCAACGTTTCGAAATATTACGGCGACAACCGTGTCCTCGACGGCATATCGATGACGCTGGAGCGGGGCCGGACCAAGATCGTCGTCGGCGGGAGCGGGTCTGGAAAGTCCACCATGCTCAAGCTCATGATGGGGCTGGAGAAACCGGACGAGGGCGCGGTACTGATCGACGGCGAAGACATCACGCGGGCCGACGAACGGCGAATGAGCATGATCCGGCCCCGGATCGGGATGGTCTTCCAGGAGTCGGGACTCTTCGATTCGATGACGGTGTTCGAGAACGTCGCCTATCGTCTCTACGAACTCGGAATGGACGAGGATACGATCGAAGAGAAGGTCCGCCGCGTCCTGGGATTCGTGGGGCTGGTCGACGCCATGCCGAAGATGCCTTCCGAGATCTCGGGCGGGATGAAGCGCCGCGTCTCGCTGGCTCGCGCGCTGGTTTCCGAACCCAAGACCATTCTTTACGACGAGCCCACCGCGGGCCTCGATCCGGTGACGTCGCGAAAGATCAACGAGCTGATTATCGGGCTCCGCGACGTGGAAAACGTGTCCGGCGTCTTCGTCACCCATCGCCTGCGCGACGCGTTCACGCTCGCAGCCGAATACGCCGAGAAGGGTCCAGAAGGCAACTACAGGTTCGTGCGCGAGGACGGGACGTTCTGCATCGCGCATACGCGCTTCCTGATGCTCCACGAGGGCCGCATCATTTTCGAGGGACCCGACGAGTTGTTGCGCGTGTCCACGGACCCTTATATTCAGAAGTTCATCGCCTGACACACTGAGCGAAGGAGAGAGCTATGGCTAGACGTCAATCGTTGTCCTGGGCCGAACTTCGAGTCGGCATACTCGTCATCTTCAGCTTCGGCCTGCTGGCCACAGCGATCTTCTTCGTGGGCGGAGAGGTCGGGTTC
>CAZTTI010000003.1:0-2756 GCA_964615925.1 uncultured Solibacteraceae bacterium | reverse complement strand
TGCAAGCTCGCGCGCTTTCAGTTGTGCTTAGGAACGACTAACAGGAACAAAGGACGGAACGGGACAGGACATATAGGAAATACAGCAATCCGGGCCGCGGGCGCAATCAGGAAACGCTGCGCTCAGGGGAAATCTTCAAGCCGCCCTCAAGAAACGATTTTGTTCGGTTCGTTTTCCTCGCCGCGTTGGCGCCCTGCGGTATGATTCCGGGCAATCCACGGCGGACGCACACGGTGGTGTCCGGAGGTTAGAGCATGGACAATGATGTCTTGTCGGTTCTCGGGCCGCTCGTCGCCCTGTTTTTCGTCCTGTTCGCGTTGGCGTGTATGGTCTTCGCGGTCTGGGTCTGGATGCGCATCGTCGGCCGCACCGGTCATAACCAGTGGCTCGGCCTTCTCATGGTCGTGCCCATCGCCAATCTGATCCTTCTTCTCATCCTGGCCTTCGGGGATTGGCCGATCCACCGCGAGATGGAGATGCTGCGCCGCCAGATCGCCAGCGTCCGGGCACCGATGTAGCGGCCGCGGACCGTCCTCCGTGCCCCGGCCGGTATACTCGGACCAAGGGGGTGCAGGAGTGTGGAGAGTGACGCGGATCGCGTTGAGGCGGTGGTTCACCGAGGACATCGCCCGTTTCGCGGCGTCGTTGACGTTTTATACGGTGTTGTCGCTGGCGCCGACCTTCATCATCGTGACCGCGGTCGCGTCGTCGGCCGTCGGGGAGCCCGCGGCCCGCGCGGCACTCTCGCGCTTCCTCGAATCGCGGCTCGGACCCGACGGCGCACAGCTCGTGCTCCGGGTGGGCGAGGCCGCCCGCAACGACGCCTCCGGGCCCCTGCTGACGGCGTTGGGAATTCTCGCACTGGTCTTCGGTTCCACCATCGCTTTTGCCGAGATTCATGCCGGGCTGAACAAGATCTGGCGTGTAGAGGGGCGGGAAGGCTGGTTCGGATTGCTCCGCGGACGGTTCATGGCCTTCCTGATGGTCGTCGGCCTCGGCCTGCTGCTGCTCGCCTCGGCCGTCACCTCGACGATGCTCGAGATGGCCTCCTCCGTCGTCGAGGACCTGACTGGAGGCGGTACCACGCTCGTGTCCTGGACCGAGACGATCGTTTCGTTCCTGCTCGCGGCCGTGGCCTTCGCCGCGGTCTTCAAGTTCGTTCCCGACGTGCGCATCCGGTGGAGAGACGTCTGGGTCGGGTCGTTGATCACCGCGGGATTGTTCAGCCTGGGGCGCATCCTGATCGGGACGTATCTCGCGACCCGGGCGTCCCAGTCGGTCTACGGCGCGGCGGCGGCGTTTGTGGCATTTCTGTTCTGGACGTATTATTCCGCCCAGGTCTTCTTCTTCGGAGCGGAGTGGACGCACACCTACATCCAGCGCCACCGCCCGAAGCATCCGGGAGCGCCGTGAATCCCCGGAACTCCCGTCGTCCAGGCGGTTGCAACTCCCTGGTAGAAGTGGTTCAATCGGGCTTCGCGCCGGACGGCGCCGCCCTTCCAACTCGTGGAGAAAGACCAAGATGAGCGTAAGCGTATCCACCCGCCAGGTGGGCGATGTGACAGTGATGGATGTTTCGGGCCGGATCACGGCCGGCGACGGTTCGAACGTCTTCCGCCAGGCGATCCGGGACGAGGTCGCGCAGGACCACAAGCACATCCTTCTGAACCTGGCCGCCGTCACCTACATCGACAGCAGCGGGTTGGGTGAGCTCGTCCTCGGCCATGGAACCGTCACGCAGAACATCTGCGCGCAGTGCGGCGCATCGATCTTCCAGAACGATCAATCCGAATGGGAACCGTGCGCCCGTTGCGATTCAGCCGGGCGCACGACCTGGGGCCGGCTGAAGTTGTCGAACCTGAACAGCCAGGTTCGCGAACTGCTCGAGTTCTCGCGTCTGAACACCGTGTTCGACATCCACGAGTCGGAGGAAGACGCGCTCAAGAGCTTCTGATGAAGCCCACGCCCGGCGCGGAATCGACCTCCGGCGGCGAGTTCATCGCGGCGTCGCGGACACTGCTGGCCCACGACTACGTTCCCAAGCTCCATCGCGCGCTCGACCTCGTGACCGACGACGACGTCTGGTGGCGTCCGAACGACGCGAGCAACGCGATCGGCAACATGGTGCTGCACATGGCGGGCAACCTCGAACAATGGATCGTGGGAGGGGCCGGGGGCAGGGAAGTTGCGCGGGACCGGGACGCGGAGTTCCGGGCGATGGACGGCCTGACGCGCGACGCCCTCCGCGGCCTGATCGACGAGACGGTCTCGCGCGTGGATCGAGTCCTGGCGGACCTTCCCGAGTCGACGCTTCTCGACCGAATCATGGTGCAGGGATTCCGCGTGACCCGGCTCCACGCCGTCTACCATTCCATCGAACACTTCGGCTATCACCTGGGCCAGGTCGCGTACGTGGCCAAGCTCCGGACGGGGAAGGACCTGGGGATTTTCCCGTGAGCGTGCGCATCGCGCACCAGGAGGCCTGATGTTATTCCAACTGTGGATCTTCGTTTTCGTCGCCGTCTGTTTGTGGACGATCGACCGGGCCGTGTTCAAGCTGCAGGAACGGGTTCAGGCTTTGGAGTCGCGGCTCCGGGAGTTTGATCCGCCGCAGCTGAATTAGACTCTCCTTGGCCCTTGCGGGCGGATACGCTCGGCGGGAAGCGGTTATAATGTCAGGCTGGATCAGGCGCCGTACCCAAGTGGTAAGGGAGAGGTCTGCAAAACCTTTATGCACCGGTTCGAATCCGGTCGGC
>CAZTTI010000002.1:0-3260 GCA_964615925.1 uncultured Solibacteraceae bacterium | reverse complement strand
CGATCCCGGCGTCGATCTCGTCGAACACGAACGCCCTCCCTTCGCCCGGATCCTTGAGAACCGTCCGGAGGGCCAGCATCGCGCGGGAGAGTTCGCCGCCGGAAGCGATGGCAGCCAGTTCCCCGGCGGCTTCCCCGCGGTTGGCCGCCAAAAGGAACCGGACCCCGTCGATGCCGTCGGCGCGGCCGGGATCCATGGTCTCCCACTCGATCCTGAACTCGGCGTGCGGCATCGCGAGCGAACGGATTTCCCCCGTCACCCGCTCGGCCAGTTTTTCCGATGCCCGCCGACGGACCCGGGAGAGTTCTTCGGCCGCGTCGCGGTACTGGGGACGGGCTTCGGAAAGTTGTTGAGAAACCTGGCTCCTGCGGCTGTCAACAAGACCTATTGTGTCCAGTTCCTGAATTACCTTCTCCAGGTGAGCGAGGAGGTCGCCTCCGTACTTTCGGTGCATTCTCTCGAGCTCCGCGAGGCGCGACCCGACGGTGTCCAGTTCCTCATCGAGGTTCTGGGGGTCCACATCGAGTCGGCCGAGGTATTCGCGGAGCGCGAAGGCGGCGTCCTCGACCTGGGAGATCGCCGCGGCGATCTGGATCGTCACCGGGTCGAGTTCGGCGTCGACGCGGGCCGCGTCGCCGAGAGCGCGGGCGACGGCGCCGAGCCGCTCCACGATGGACCCGTCGGCTTCGTAGAGGGCCTGGTACCCGGAGGCCGCGGCGTCGACGAGGCGCCCGGCGTTCTGGAGGACGCCGACGCGGTCGCGGAGGATGTCGGCCTCGCCGGGTTCGGGGCGGACGCGTTCGAGTTCCGCGCGCTGGAACTCGAGCAGGTCGACGCGCGCGTCGCGCGTCAGATCGGCCTCCTCCAGAACGCGAAGCTCGGCTTCGAGTTGAGAAACGGTGTGAAACAACCTACGGACACGATCGACGAGATCGGGGCGGTCGACTGCACGGTCGACCAGCGCCAGCTGATGGTGCGGGTCGAGCAGGGTCTGCTGTTCGTGCTGGCCGTGGATATCGAGGACCGCGGGCGCGATCTGGCGCAGGGCGGCAACCCCGCTCGGCTGGCTGTTGACGAAAACGCGGTTGCGGTTTCCGGCGGCGATCTCGCGGCGCAGAACCAGGGCGGTGTCGTCCGGGTCCGGCCGGTCGAGGCCGAGCGCATCGAGGTCGAGGCCCGGGGGAAGGTCAAACACGGCTTCGATGACGGCCTTCTCCTCGCCGGACCGGATCCATTCCGCCGACGCCTTCGCGCCGCCGGCGAGGGCGAGGGCGTCGACGATGAGGGATTTTCCGGCACCGGTCTCGCCGGAAAGGACGTTCAGGCCCGGTCCGAATTCGAGCGCGAGCTCATCGATCAGCGCGAAGTTCCGGACCCTCAGCAGCCGCAGCATAGGGACCCGTTTATATGCCAAGTGCACGGGCGTTTCAACGGCGCCCCAATTGGAACGAAGGCTGCAGCAAAAGCCGCTGTCCTTTTTTGACGTGACGCGTCTGATAGACGATCGTCCGGAGTGGTCGCCGATGATCAAAGGAGTTCGCGTTGTCTGATCCGGTATTCTGGGGCCTCGCGGCCGCCGCCCTGCTTCTCCAGGGCGGCGCCGACCTCGTCGGCCTGATTTTGGATGTCGGCCCCCTGGCCGCCCTGGTCCTCGTCATCCTGCTCCTGATGTCGATCGCATCGTGGGGCGTGATCCTCTCGAAGTGGCTCCTGTTCCGGAAGGTCCGCCGCGAAACCGAGACGTTCTGGCGCATGTTCAAGAAGGCCAGGGGCCTTTCCGAAGTCGCTGCGGCGAGCGAGTCGCTCCGGTTCACACCGCTGGTCGACCTGCTCGATATCGGGACCGAGATGGTCGAGGGCCGCGTTCCCCCGGCGACGCTCGAGCGGTCGCTTTCCCGCGCCGCCGCCGGGCGGCTGACCGAGATGGAGCACCGGATGACGTTCCTCGCGACGACGGCTTCGGTCGCACCCTTCATCGGACTGTTCGGAACCGTGATGGGCGTGATCGGGTCGTTCGTGGGCCTGACTACCGCCGCAGCCGGGGCCACGACTCTGGCGTCGGTCGGCGGCGGCATCGCCGAGGCACTGATCGCGACCGGCGTCGGACTGTTTGCGGCGATTCCATCGCTCGTGGCCTACAATTATTTTGTAGGTGAACTGAAATACGTCGGGACCCAGATGGACGACCTAATGGCCGAGTTCCTGGCGATAGCGGAAACACGGGAGTAGGGGCGTCATGGCATTCAGCACACGGGACGGCCGGACCCAGACCGTGATGTCGGAGATCAACATGATCCCCTTCATCGACATCATGCTGGTCCTGCTGATCATTTTCATGATCACCGCACCCGTCGTCCAGTCCGGCATCGACGTCAGCGTTCCCCAGACGCGCGAAGTCAACGAGTTGGTCGCCCAGACCCACGTGATCACGATCGACGCGAACCAGACCCTGTACCTGAACGACGAGCCCATGAACGTCAACGACATCGCCGCCCGCATCGTCGGTTCCGAGGGAGACCCCGGCGCGACCACCGTCCTGCTTCGCGGCGACGAAAACATTCCGTACGGGCTGGTCACCACCGTGCTCGACCGGCTGACCGCCGCGGGCGTCACGGGCGTCAGCCTGGTCACGCGTCCCCTTGACGAATGATTTGACGAATGATTGACGAATGATTGACGAATGAGCGGGGAATGAAAGGTGCACTCGTGAAACGATACGTCGACGAGAATACCGCGACGGTTCGCGACGACAGGTTCCGGCGGAGTCTGGTCTGGTCGACCGGGCTTCATGGGATGCTGGCCGTCGCCATCGTTGTGGCCCCGTCTTCGGGCATCCTGGGCGATTCGGGAGAGACATGGGGGGACCAGGACGGGTTGATCCGCGTCGGACTCAGCGGGGGCTCGAGTGGCATCCCTTTGCCGACGAGCCCCAACGCCACGCCCGACGGGGCCGGAACCGAATCGGAAAGCATCTACGAGGAAGTGGCGCCACCTCCGGCGCCCGAACCTCCGGCACCGGAAACCGTGGCCGAGGCCGTGCCGATTCCCGTCGATCCCCAGCCCGCCGCCGCGCCACCGGAACCCGAGCCCGAGCCCGCGCCGGTCACCCCGCCGCGGCCGCCCGATCCCGAGCCGGCGCCGCCCGCACCGCCCGCACCGACGCCGTCACGAACGGCCGAGGCGTCGGAGAACCGCCCGGAAAACGCCGTGGGCTTCGGCACCGACCGCAACCGCGTGGCGCTGCCGACAGGCCAGGGTGG
>CAZTTI010000001.1:0-3584 GCA_964615925.1 uncultured Solibacteraceae bacterium | reverse complement strand
GGACTGAAGGAAGGCTCCCGCGGACTGAAGGGGGACTGAACAATGAGCGTTGAGAATGACCTGGCCCGTTTGCCGCTGCTTCCCAAAGACGACGAGGGCCCCGTCTTCGCCGAACCGTGGCAGGCGCAATCTTTCGCGATGGTTGTGGAGTTGATCCGGTCCGGAAGCATCACGCAAAGGGAGTGGTCCGAGCGGCTGGGCGCCGCGTTCAGGGAGGCGGAGGCCCAGGGAGAGCGTCACACCGGGGAACGCTACTACGACCATTGGCTGGCCGCGCTGGAGCGCATGGTGGTCGAGAAGAAGCTGGCGGGCTGGGACGACCTCGCTTCCGAGAAGGAAACGTTACGCGCGAACGACCATCACCGGCGCGAGGATCAGCTCGGCCATGGTCACAGCCACGATCACGATCATTGACCCAATCACTGATTTTGAGGATGGTGGAATGAACCGGAAGCACTTCTTGACCCTCGCCGCGGCCGTCGCCGGCGCGATGGCGGCGAGCGGCCTGGCCCAGGAAATCGTCTATATCCCCGACGGTGTCGAGACTTCGGAATGGCTTTCCGCCCGGCGCGCCGAACAGCTGGCGACCAGGGACGACTTCGACACGTTCAACGACTTCTCTTTCGAGGACATCCAGCCCGCCAGCGGCGTCTCCTTCCTGCACCGGATCGTCGACGACGCCGGCAAGTACTACAAACCCGTCCACTATGATCACGGCAACGGGATCGCGGTCGCGGACGTGGACTCCGACGGTCTGCTCGACTTCTATATCGTTTCGCAGGCGGGCTCGAACGGGCTGTTCCGCAACCTGGGCGGCGGTCGTTTCGAAGACATCACCGAAGACGCGGGCGTTTCCGTGCTCGAGCCCATCGGCGTGACCGCCAGCTTCGCCGACTTCGACAACGACGGCGACGCCGATCTCTACGTCACCAACGTCCGGAGCCCCAACCGGATGTTCGAGAACGACGGCAACGGACACTTCACCGATATCTCGGCCTCGTCCGGTCTCGACTACGACGGGCACTCTTCCGGGGCGGTGGTCTTCGATTACGACCGCGACGGTCTCCTCGACGTTTTCCTGACGGTTATCGGCCAATACACCGGTGACGATCTCGTCGAGACCACCGGCACGGTCGAAGAAGAACGCATCGAGGGTTTCACGCCCCGGTATCGTCTCGGCTTCGAGGACGCCTTTCAGGGGCACCTGGTTCCGGACCGGCTGCGTCTCAGCCGTTTGTTCCACAACGACGGCGCCAACCGGTTTACCGATGTCACCGACCGGGTTGGCCTCCAGGATGCCGGTTTCTCCGGCGACGCGACCGCCACCGATTTCAACGATGACGGTTGGCCCGACCTCTACGTTCTCAACATGCAGGGCCACGATCGATACTGGGTGAACGAGGGCGGCCGGACTTTTGTGGATCGCTCCGGGGACGTGTTCCCGAATACGCCGTGGGGCGCCATGGGCGTCAAGAGCTTCGACTACGACAACGACGGCGATATGGACATGATGGTGACGGACATGCACTCGGACATGTCGCTAAACCTGTTCGCCGGCCCGGATGAAAAGCTGAAGGCCGAGTGGCTGGTCCGGGAATGGACCGAGGATCTGCTCCGGAGCGAAGGGCGCAGTGTTTTCGGCAACGCCTTTTACCGGAACAACGGCGACGGGTCGTTCGACGAGGTCTCCGATGATGTGAACGCCGAGAACTTCTGGCCGTGGGGCCTGAGCGTCGGCGATCTGAACGCCGACGGGTGGCAGGATGTGTTTATCGCCACCAGCATGAGCTTCCCGTTCCGGTACCAGGTGAACAGCGTCCTCGTCAACAACGCCGACGGGCGCTTCATGGATGCCGAATACATCCTGGGCGTGGAGCCACGGCGGAACGGAGAACTGGTCAAACCCTGGTTCGCTCTGGACTGCGGCGACGCCGACCGCGACCATCCCGAGTGCGCGGGCCGGAATGGCGACATCGAGGTCTGGGGCGCGCTGGGGACGCGTTCGTCGGTGATCTTCGACCTGGACGACGACGGTGACCTGGATATCGTGACCAACGAGTTCGGATCCGTTCCGCAGGTGCTCCGGAGCAACCTGAACGAACAACTCGGCGACGACCTGCACTTCCTCAAGGTCGGACTGGTGGGAACGCGTTCCAACCGGGACGGTCTCGGCGCGAAAGTCTCAATCAGCGCGGGAGATCGCCGGTGGACCCAGGTCCAGGACGGGAAGAGCGGGTATCTCGGCCAGAGCCGCATGCCGCTCTACTTCGGCCTGGGCGATGTCGAAGCGATCGACCGCATCGACGTGACATGGCCGAGCGGCCTGACAACGAGCGTTGAGGGACCGTTGGCGATCAACACGCAGGTGACGATAACCGAGCCCGCGTTCTGATCGGGCGGATACCGTCCGATGTCCGGGCCCGGCCCCGGCGTCGGGTCAGTTGGGGCAGCGCATCGACGGCATAGTTCTGGCTTCAACTGCTTGCCTGATATAGGCTAGACGCTGGAAAAAACGCTATTCCGTGAAATTCAAGATCTTGAGTGCCGGAGGGTCTAGGTCCATGCGAATACCCACTCGCTTGTTTCTTCTTTCATTGCTTGTTTCAGCCTGTTTCGCCGTCACCGCCGAAGCGCAGGAGCATGGTGCTTCGGCGGTCAGCGGAGGACTTTGGTCCGATCCGTCCACCTGGTCGGGTGGAGCGGTTCCAGGGGAGGGTGACATCGTCACCATTGGCGAGGGCATGGACGTCGTCCTCGACGTCAGTCCGCCGGCGCTCCATGGTATGCATCTCGACGGAAAGCTCAGCTTTGCCGATGATCAGGATCTCGAGCTGACCAGCGAATGGATTCTGCTCGGCGGCGAGCTGCGGGCTGGCAGTGAAAGTGATCCTCACACGCGCAATGTGACGATCACCCTGACCAATAATGTTCCTGATGAAAACATACACGAAATGGGTGACCGCGGGATCCTGATCGCGGGCGGGACCCTGAGCCTGCACGGTGATCGGGAAAACGCCTGGACCAAGCTGGCTCGAACGGCCGAGGCGGGCAGCACCAGGATCGAAGTTCTCGACGCGAGCGAGTGGCGCGTCGGTGACGAGATTGTTCTGGCATCGACGGATTTCAACCCGAGGCAGGCCGAGACGCGACACATATCGGCCATCAGCGGCAACACGATCACGCTGGACCAGCCGCTCGAGTTCATGCATTTCGGCGAGATCACGTTCGGAGTCGATGAACGCGGCGAAGTCGGTTTGCTGACGCGCAACATCAAAGTTCAGGCTTCCGCCGATGCCGAAGAGTCCTACTTCGGCGGGCATATCATGGCGATGGACGGGAGCACAATGAATGTTGCCGGCATCGAGTTGACTCGAATGGGTCAGCACCTGCAGCTCGCCCGGTACCCGATCCACTGGCACCTCAACGGCGACGTCGAGGGGCAGTACATCAAGAATTCCGCGATCCACGACACGTACAGCCGCTGCGTGACCGTGCACGGGACGGATAATCTGTTGGTCGAAAACAACGTCACCTACAACACCGTGGGGCACTGCTTCTTCATGGAAGACGGCATCGAGACCGGC